>NZ_JBFUAL010000010.1:0-225948 GCF_056406295.1 Rhizobium sp. P1_C7 | reverse complement strand
ACGCGACCTGCCTGGCCAGCGCGCAGCGTGCCCAGAGGGAATGCAGCGCCTCGACCAGATGCTCGATATCGGCATCGGTATGCAGCGGCGTGGGTGTGATGCGCAGGCGCTCGGTCTTCTTCGGCACCGTCGGATAGTTGATCGGCTGCACGTAGACGCCGCAATTGTCGAGCAACAGATCCGAGATCCATTTGCACTTGGCCGCATCGCCGACCATGACGGGGACGATGTGGCTCGGGTTCGGCATGTGTGGAATGCCGCGCTTGTCGAGGAGCGCGCGCAGCGTGCGCACGCGATCCTGGTGACGGGCGCGCTCGAAGGGGCTGACCTTCAGGTGCTGGATCGAGGCGACCGCACCGGCAGCCAGCGCCGGCGGCAGCGCTGTCGTGAAGATGAAGCCAGAGGCGAACGAGCGGATGAAATCACAAAGGGCCGTGGAGGCGGCGATATAGCCGCCCATGACGCCGAAGGCCTTGCCGAGCGTGCCTTCGATGACCGTCAGGCGGTCCATCAGCCCATCGCGCTCGGCAATGCCGCCGCCGCGCGGGCCGTACATGCCGACTGCATGAACTTCGTCGAGATAGGTCATGGCGCCATACTTGTCGGCGAGATCGCAGATCTCCCYGATCGGGGCGATATCGCCGTCCATCGAATAGACCGACTCGAACGCGATCAGCTTCGGCGCCTTCGGATCGGCGGCCGCCAGCTTGGCTTCGAGGTCCTGGATGTCGTTGTGCTTCCAGATSACCTTGTCGCACTTGGCATAGCGAATGCCTTCGATCATCGAGGCATGGTTCAGCGCATCCGAGAAGATCACGAGGCCGGGGATCTTGGCGCCGAGCGTGCCCAGCGCTGACCAGTTGGAGACGTAACCCGAGGTGAAGACCAGCGCCGATTCCTTGCCATGCAGATCGGCAAGTTCGCGCTCCAGCAGAACGTGGTAGTGGGTGGTACCAGAAATATTCCGGGTGCCTCCCGCACCCGCGCCACAGTGATCGATGGCGTTCTTCATCGCCTCGATCACCTTCGGGTTCTGGCCCATGCCGAGATAGTCGTTGGAACACCAGACGGTAACGTCCTTCGGGCCATCGGCCGTGTGACGCGTGGCACGCGGAAAGCTGCCGCGATGACGCTCAAGATCGGCAAAAACGCGGTAACGGCCTTCCGTATGCAGGCCATCCAGCTCGTTTTTGAAGAATGCTTCGAAATCCATCGTTAACTCCTTGCGCCGTTGCTCGATACAGCAGCGCGACCGGTGCGTATTTGATCTTCATCAAGTTTAGGCCGGTATCCGCGCTTTCGCCGAACATTTGCCGAGAGGAGCGGCGCCAACCGCTTTGAGGGAGACGCTTCAAAGGGTGGGCCCGGGCATCGTCGCCATCAACCGATCTATCGATGAGCCCACCAGAGCCGCGCGTTGGCGCGGTTCTGATCATCGTTGGCTTCGCAAATATTCCGATCATAAAATTTTCGGTCGATTGGTGGAACACGCTCCACCAGCCGTCGAGCGTCCTGCGCATGGACGGACCGGCGTTGGACATCGAGCTTCTACGGCCACTGATGGCAATGGGATTGGCGTTCGCCGCCCTCTTCTTCACGCTGTACAGCGCCTCGATCAGGAACGAAATCTGGCGACGGACGCTGATTTCTCAACACAGGCTCGCGGCAAGGGCCGCTGTCTTGACGCTTTCGGTCATGCTTGTGACCTCACTCAAGGTGTGGTTCGCCGGCCAGAGCCTTCGTCGACAAGCAACAGCGCTTCAGGTTTCGAATTCGGACGATACTCGTAGCCGGTCACGATAGCCTGTGACCCCCAGGCCTTCAACGAGGACCTGGACAGCCTTGCGCTTCAAGTCAGACTCCACCTGGCCTTCGATTGTTACCTGCCCGTTCCTGACAGTGACCTGCACTTTCTGTGGCGTCAGTCCAAGATCCGATCTCAACCTTGTTCGTATCGCTAGTTTTATCGAATCGTCTCCGCACGGCAACGCGGCCGTGGGGGACCTTGCGATGATACCCAAAATGTCCCTTCGACTCACGATTCCGACAAGGCGCCCATCTGCAACGATCGGCAGCCTTTTGATCCTGTGAGCCTGCAAGCTCTCGGCGATGTCGGAAATCTCGCTATCAGGCCGCGCGACGATCACATCCCGCGACATGACGTCCGCGACACACCACCCGTTGGTGCAGATGTATCGCTCCAGATCGATCTCGGAGATGAGTTCCGGAGCACGTGCCGAACGGAGCGGGACCCTGATCTCTCTGCGCAGCAGAAGGTCGCCCTCCGTGAGCATCCCGCAAACACGGCCCTCATCATCGACCACTGGCAGCCCGCTCGCATTGCTCTGCATCATGATCGCTACAGCATGGCGCACGCCGACAGCGGGGCTGATCGAAACCACATTGGTGGTCATTATGTCCTTGGCCTGCATTCGGGCTGCCTCGAAATCGCGTTGATTGCTTCGATGACGATAGACCCGCGTCCCGAGGCGAGCTTTGATCTCCATCAAACAATGCGTCAGATTGAACCCGGCAAACTGTCAATCTTTGCTCTCGCCGCCTCGGCAGGCACGAGCAGGCCTCCCCTTAGCGATCTGCCCCATCGTCAATCGTAAGGGCGAATCCTGTGGGAAGCAGAGGCGCCGACCACAACGGAATGGTCCGAACGCCCATGCGCGGCTTCAGCAGTACCGATTCTCCGTAGCGTGACACAGACAATCCATCATTTCGCATGTCGAGCCAACTGTTTGGCCGGCGTATTTCTCCTGGCAGGCGTACCTACGCGAAGGCGCCGGTCACTGAGCGACACAAAGCCGCCGATCGCCATCACCAGGGCACCACCCCATATGAAGAGGATGAACGGTTTCCACCAAACGCGTACCACGATCCCGCCGTTGCCTGTCGCATCTCCGAGGGAAACATAGAGCTGGCTCGAGCCCAATGTGACGATACCCGCCTCCGTCGTGGGCATCTGACGAGCGTTGTAGGTGCGCTTTGCGGACCAGACGTCGGCCACATCCACCCCCCCGCGCGCAAGGGTGAAATGTCCACGCTCCTCCGTGTAGTTGGGGCCAGTTTCAGGTTTCATTCCCTCGAAACGAAGCGAGTGGCGTCCCGCTTCAACAACATCGCCAGGCTTCATCTGGACAACATGCTCCGTCTGGAACGTGGTAACGGCAACGATGCCGAGAACTGTGAGCCCGAGGCCCGCGTGGCCAAGAGCGGTCCCAAATGCCGAACCGGGGAGCCCCGAAAGCCTGCGCCATGCGACGCTCGTCGCCATCTTGCCGACGCCCGCACGATACCAGAGGTCGGCGAGCGCGCCCAAGACGAGATAAAGTCCAGCCGCGAGGCCCAACACCGAGAGCACCGGCCCCCCGTTCTGGACATAGAATAGAACCAGGGCCCCGAGGAAGGACAAGCCTGCAACGACATACAAGCGCTGCATCGCGCCCAGAAGGTCGCCGCGCTTCCACGCCAGCAGCGGACCGAACGGAACCGCGACCAGCAGCGGGATCATGAGCAAGCCGAAGGTCAGATTGAAGAAGGGAGCGCCGACGGAGATTTTGTCTGCGGTGAACGTCTCCAACAACAGAGGGTAGAGGGTCCCGGTCAAGACACTCCCGCAGGCGACCGTCAGAATCAGATTGTTCAGCACCAAAGCACCTTCGCGTGAAATCGGCGCAAACAATCCTCCAGCCGATAGCAACGGGACCCGAAAGGCAAAGAGTGACAACGCACCCCCGATGAATATCGCAAGAATGCATAGGATGAAGATCCCTCGCGACGGATCAGTGGCAAATGCATGAACGGACGTCAGGACGCCTGAGCGTACGAGGAACGTCCCCATCAACGACAGCGAGAAGGTCAGGATCGCAAGCAAAACAGTCCATACTTTCAGCGCCTCGCGTTTTTCCATCACAAGCGCCGAATGAAGGAGCGCGGTTCCGGCGAGCCATGGCATGAACGATGAATTCTCTACCGGATCCCAAAACCACCACCCGCCCCAGCCCAGTTCGTAATACGCCCAATAAGAGCCCATGGCGATCCCGAGGGTGAGGAACGTCCAAGCGCCGAGGGCCCAAGGTCTCACCCATCTCGCCCACGCCGCATCAATGCGGCCCTCGAGAAGCGCCGCGATGGCGAACGAGAAGCAGACGGAAAAGCCGACGTAGCCAAGGTAAAGCAAGGGTGGATGGATCGCGAGACCAATGTCTTGCAGAACGGGATTGAGGTCTCGTCCCTCGGCCGGCACGGGGTCAAGGCGGATGAAGGGATTCGACGTCAGCAGAATAAAAAGAATGAAGGCAGCCGCGATCCACGCCTGTACCGCGAGCACGTTCGCCCGCAGCGTATCCGGCAAATTGCGTCCGAAAACAGCGACGAGTGCGCTGAAGAGGGTAAGGGTGAGAAGCCAGAGCATCATCGACCCCTCGTGGTTGCCCCAAACCCCCGAATATTTGTAGACAAGCGGCACCAGCGAATGGGAGTTTTCCCAGACGTTTTCGACCGAGAAGTCCGATACGACATGCGCGTAGGTCAGCACGCCGAAGGAGAAAGCGACCAGTGCAAAGAGAACAACCGAACCGACGGGAGCGACATCCATCACTGCCTGATCGATACGGCGCGCACCGATAATCGGAACAAGGGACAGCACAACGGCCGTCGCCAAAGCCAGAATCAGCGCGTAGTGACCAACCTCGATGATCATTCGGACGTCCCCTTGCCCGCGTGCTGCCAGAGGCCCTGCTCTTTCAACTTGTCGGCAACCTCTTTCGGCATGTATGTCTCATCATGCTTGGCGAGTACGGTATCGGCGTTGAAGACGTCGCTTCCAGGTTCAAAGCGCCCTTCCGTCACGACGCCTTGCGCCTCCCGGAACAGATCAGGCAAAATGCCCGCATAGCGGACCTTCACGGAACGACCAGTCGGATCGGTGACGGAAAATTGCACCACCGTGCCGGCACCCCGAACTATGCTTCCCTCACCGACCAGGCCGCCGAGGCGAATTCGCGTTCCTGGCGACACCTCATTGCTTGCAAGATCGGATGGCATGTAAAAGTAGGCGACCGACTGGCTGAAGGCGAACATTACCAGCAGCACCGCAGCCAGGATAAAGCCCATGCCGCCACCAATGACCGCGAGGCGCTTCTGCTTGCGTGTCATCTCGTCGTTCCTTCCATGACAATGCCGAACTCCCGTCCCAGAGCGACAAGTCTGGCTGCCTGCACGCCACGTACCGGGAAGGCTGCAAGCCCGCGTCTCAAGGCTTCCGCTGCCTGGCTCTTCTCGTCCAGCGCGGCATTGGATCGGATCAGCCTCAACCAACCGTCCGGATTGTCCGGGTTTGCAGTCAGCTTGGCATCCAAGCTTTTCACCATGGCGTGAACCATCTGCCGTTGGTCGTGAGCTTTCGAGCGCTCGTTTGCTGCGGGACCCACTTCTGGGACCGCCTTTGGCAAGACTGGCACGCCACCGTTCGAGGCGATGTGTTCGTTGACAAGTGGTATCCAAGGTGCAGCTGCTGGTGACTGTGTGGCCAGCTCCTCAAAGGCCTTTCGAGCTTGCGCGGTCTTTTGCATCTGTTCCAGGCCCAGGGCGACGTAGAACCGTGCGCGCGCGTTACCCGGTTCGAGGCGGAGCAGCTGTTGGAGTACCCCTTGAGTATCCTCTGTCACCACACCGTTAGACCTGGCCATTGCCGACTCGGCAAGACCATCCAATCGCTGAACGCTGGGGCCAAGGATCCGAACCGCATTCCGGTATGCTTTCTCGGCATCGTCCACGCGGCCAACTTTTAGAAAGACAGGCGCTATGACATCCCAGCCCCGACCATCGTCGGGCTGGCGCGCGAGGTGCCTCTCGGTCTGTTCGATGAGCATTGCAAGGTCCCGGCTGGGATCGCGCACCCGGGCTCGCAGAGGCATCGACGGCATTTCGGGTGATCCGAGGCCAACGTACAAGCCGATGCTCATGACCGGAAGCAATACAACAATGGCCAGACGCAACCACCGATAGGTGTGCGGGGGCGTGCAGCGCTCTGCCGTAATATGGTCAGTCGCCTTGAAGAGGCGTCTCGCGATCTCGGCGCGAGCATATTCATATTCGCTCTGCGGGATTCGCCCTGCTCCCAGTTCCCGATCGAGTTCGAGGAGTTGTTCCCGATACACTTCGGAAGCTTCTGCAGAGCCGTTGGCCCGTCGACATTGGCTTGAGGCAAGCGGATGAAGCAGAGCGGCGGTTGCAGCGGTCGTCACGACCGCGAATAGAATCCATATTACCATGACGTCCAGACGCAATTGCACGCCCGAACATAACGCGGCTCGTCACAAGAACATTGATGAGGATCAATTAAGCGCGAAGTATGCCAGCGAAATCTGGTGTGCTCTGGTGTGCTCGAATAGTGTTTTAGGATCAACGGTCTATTCGGATCTTGAAGATTGAGTGTGCACTACTGTAACATGTTGTAAGTTACTGTTTTCACCGTCTAAACTGGTAAAAGCGCGGTTGCGAAATAGGCGCCGGACACGTATAAAAGAGCCATGAGCACACGCACGAAATTCAAACTCACGGCCTCACAGGTCAAACGCGGAACGTTCGAACCGGGCAAGAGATATGCCGACGGGGCGAACCTTTATCTGGCCGTATCGATAGGCGGCACGAAGAGCTGGGTCGTCCGGATCAAGGTCGATGGCAAAGAAAAAGATATTGGCTGCGGCAGCGTCGAAACGATGTCACTGGCCGATGCTCGCATCAGGGCGCAAGACCATCCGCGAGCAGGTTGCCAAAGGTGAGAATCCCTTGAATGTCGCCAAGACCACATTTGAAGAAACATGCAGGGCGCTTATCCGGATCAAGGCGAAAGATTGGAAACATCGTTTCGTCAAGCAACGTTGGGAACAGATCCTCGATCAATATTGCGGATCGCTCGCAAACGTTCAGGTTGCAAAGATTGAACCGATGCATGTTGTCGAGGCCCTTACGCCCCTGTGGCATTCATGTTCAGCAATACCCCCTATAACGCTGGTTATCGGGGTATTACTCATGCCGGAGATTTCTTTGGAAGGCTAAAGACGACTTCGATTACAATCAGCGCCAGCGATACAGGAAGGACAAACTACGTAGTTGCCCTTGAAGGGAAGCTAGCGGCGGCCCCGCTTGCAAAGGTGGTTAGGTACTATCAGGTGGCGAAAAGAAACAGTTCACGTCGTCTTCCGTGGGATGAAGGCAGATATGATATCGGCCATCGCCAGAGGTGATTTCGTCCCCATACGGAATGAAGAACAGGTGTGGTTTTGTCGCGAGGTGGTGGTCGCCCGCATGCAGGAAGACGGAAAAGCCGCGAGGCCCTCGACTGATGTCCTGAGTGGGAATGGCCTCACAATCTCCAACCAAACCGTGAGCGTTGCAGCACGCCGGAGGATAGGTCCAGTCGCTCTTCGCTTGATGGGCGTCGGTTCGAACGATAGTGCAGACGGAGATCGCCCCAAGTGTGATCAGGGATACTGTTGATGTGGCGAGTGTCATAGCATACCTCCTTAGAGGCAGCCCCTCGAAAAACGCCGGGAGGTTGCGCACTGATTACCAAGAACGCGCGATCTTTTCCCATACCTCGATTAGTTGTTTTTGCTACCAGACACTTGCGGGTCAGGTAGGTCGCCTGCCCCTCAAGGGCCATCGCCGTGATGCGTAGCGGCACATGGAGGCGGGTCGAACATCGACGCTATCAGGATACTCTCCCGCTGCGTGGAGGTAAAATCAAACCTCTGCCGCGCCGACCGCGCGGATGGTACCTCCGTGCTCCGCCACGTGGCAAAAACCATCCTGCTGTGCTCCATCGAGAAGCAACCCATCGGGGTGAGTAGGCGTCGAAACTCCGAAAAATCTCCGAGTGCCTCTTTGCAAAGCGAAGCGTTGAAGCAAAGTTTGATATTCCACATTTAGGTTTGTGGCTGGCCGCATCGCTGCGAGACCTTTATAAGCGCGCGAGTAGTCTTTTACTTAATACCGTAAAACTGCTTCCATCGCGGCAACTCAGTACCAAGGTTTCCCTTGTTGAGCTTGCGTGCACCCATATGCTCCAGGATGCCTTTTCTCGTCGTGACTCCCTGACCGTAGCAGCGTGCGAAATGCTCCCATGCCTTCCAGCATTCGCCGCCTTCCGAGTTGGGCGTTGTCATGCGGTTCTGTATAACACCGAGGCGCGGGCGAAGGTCATCATAGCGATACGTTGTCATTTCAATTTTCCACCTGTTCGTTTCTCTTGCGTAAAGTGAGACTGATCTCTGCGAGCGTCCCTAGGGCTGCTCCGACAACGAGCAGATAAGTTCCTCGGTCAATAAGTTGACCCGACGATGAAGCACCGCCGCCCTAGCGCGCGAGCGCCTGTTCGTATGAAAGCCCGGTGACATCGGTCGCGATGACAAACCCTTACACGACCGATAGCACGGCACCTAACACGGCGAGCAAAGCTACCAATCGCGCGATCTTTGTGAAACCCATGACCTAATTCCTAGTTGCAAAAGGCTTCCGTGATCGCTTCGGCAACAAGTGTCGAACCGCGTTCATCCAGCTTTTCAGGATGTTTAGACAGATACAGCTTGACCACGTCGACCAACTGCCCAGTAATGACATTGGGTCTGCGTGCCACGGCCAGGCAGTCACTTTCCATCATGCTATCAACGGAACCGATTATGTAACCGCTACAAAACCCAGAATAAACAGTACTTTTTCCATTGTCAGCACAGTACTCTTTCAGTTGATTGCCCGTATCCCAGACGGCGCCTCGATCTGCATGTACCGGAAATGCGATGAGACCCAGGCCAAGAGCGGCGATAATCAGTTTCTTAATTTGAGCGCCCCTTTATTTCTGCTCCGGGAGGATCTGCAGGTCAGAATAGTGTCGCCTACGCGATAGGTCGGCTGCGTCTTAGGCAGTGCACGCTTGATGCCGTCAAGGGCAGCAGCGATGGGACCCGGCAACCCCCAATTGGATTTGTCCGTACACATGTCCTTGACGCTTTTTCTTAGGTCGTAGTTATCCTTGGCGCCCCTCACGCTCTGTCATAGTATCCACCATAGGATCAGCAGCCACACGGGCACGGATAGTGCGATTCCATTTATTACGCCGCGCAGCATCACGCGTCCCCATAAGTGGTCACCGGCATGGTGAAACTGATGACGGCAAGGCATGCTGCCGCGGCTATGGCGAGATGTTTCTTGTTCATGAGGGTCTCCGTGGGATTTCTCATCTACGCGCTGTAAATGGGAAGCCGAACGGACGACCGGTTGCTCGCAACTGCCAATCTTTCGCGTTTGGATGTCAAGTGTCCGCCCGAGGCGCTTATGAACGCCCCTGTCACCAACTCCTCAGAAACGTCGCGTAGAGCGATATCGCCTTAGCGGCTGTTTGTAGCGTTGCTGTTGCGGCTGCCCACGCGTCACGAAAAGATGCTGCAATTCGCTGCCCTTCAAGCAGAACTGTAGGAAACTCTCTCGCGTAACGGCAGCGACAACAACGCGCCTGTTTTGCGGATTCAATAGGAACTGCCAGAGGACAGATTCAGAATGCCGTAAGCCAGCGATGTGGAATTCGTCGTCTCCAAAGTCGATGAACACTGGTCGTTGGAGCGGGGCCCAACGCCGGAATATTCCGGT
The DNA here is from genome assembly GCF_056406295.1 of Rhizobium sp. P1_C7. Taxonomy (NCBI): domain Bacteria; kingdom Pseudomonadati; phylum Pseudomonadota; class Alphaproteobacteria; order Hyphomicrobiales; family Rhizobiaceae; genus Rhizobium; species Rhizobium sp. P1_C7. Next base: position 216,291 of record NZ_JBFUAL010000010.1, on the reverse strand, counting down.
GCCGCTTACAGGGTCTATGTATAATGGGTGTCTTTGATTATGAGGCCCTCAGCCACTGCTTTACGAAAAGCTTTCAACATCAGACTTATTGCGCATACCATTCACGACCCAGACCATGGTCTCATAGAAGTTCTCCCGGGAACGCCGCTCTTCGGGAGAAATTGGCGAGTTCTGGAGTTCGATCACCCAGCCTGCGTCGTTCTTAACGTCCGCAATGTGACGTTCGCCATCGGCGGCAACCTGGATGACTTCCTGCCACTCTTTTGGAAACAATGCTTTCCACGCGCGGTGCCATTCTGTCTCCGTCTCCCACCAATGGTCACACTCAAGTTTCGTGAGATGAGACCAGTGCCAAATCCGCTCTTCCCCGCACTTCGCGACCATGTTTCTGTCGCAGTTCGGGCAGGTTCCGCGGAGTTTTGGCTCTGCTTCTTGACGAACCCCATTGACCAGCGCGTATTTCATTCGCTTCCCCCGCAATCGATTGGGAAGTGTTGCTGTCGGATTGGACGGAGGTAAAGGCCGGCTGAGCAGATTCTTCCCATTTTATGTCACTAGATGCATGTACCTGTCCGTTTTGCAGCTTACCTTTGGCATTCAATCCTGTCGTTGGCCGGATCTAGCGGTGGGGCGTCAGGGGCGTCATCTGCCCCCTGTGGCATCAGTGAAACACAATACGATGTGGCGCGACTGCTGTTAAGCATTTTCGCAACTGGGAGAAGTACAGGGGTCCGGATCTCACCAATGAACTAAAAAAAAGCAATAAAACCAATGTGATAGTGGTGTTTTTCTGTGATGCTGCACAATTAAGCGCGAACTAGCCGCCCGGTAAACACGTAGCCAACTCCGCGCACGGACTGGATCATTGCCGGATCCTTCGGATCCACTTCAATCTTTTTCCGCAGGCGGACGATCTGAGCGTCGATCGCCCGGTCAAATGCTTCCAGGTTTCGGTTTCTGGTCATGTCCATGAGGGTATCTCGTGACAGAACACGGCCAGCGTTTCGTACGAAAGCGAGCAGCATGTCGAATTCCCCGGTCGTCAGTGGCACATCGTGGCCGTTCGGAGCGGTTAGCCTTCTACGAGCAACACTCAGTCGCCAGCCGTCGAACAGCATGGTTTCATCTTCGTCTGCAGCAGCACGAGATGTCGGATCTATCGACGTTCGACGACGCAAGATCGTCCTCAGCCTTGCAAGAAGCTCGCGAAGGTGAAACGGCTTTGCAATGTAGTCGTCCGCCCCGACCTCAAGGCCGACGACCTTGTCCGTCACATCATCCTGACCCGTGAGCATGAGGACCGGCACGTTCGAAGTGTTGCGAAGTTCCTTCAACAGCTCCAGCCCATTCTCACCATTGGGTAGGACAAGGTCGAGAAAGACCGCCGCGTAAGAACCCTTCGCCAGTTCGGTGCGCATGCCAACACCGTTACAGACTGCAGTTACCTTGTAGCCGTTGTCTTCAAAGTACCGAACCAGCATCTGCCTGATCCGGGCGTCGTCATCGACCACGAGAATGCGATCCGGTTCCATATCCTTCATTCGTCCCGCTGCGACTTTGGCCGGAAGAGATAGCTCAGGATCGCAGCCAATGCCACAGTCTCGGTCGTGGGTTCACAGATCTTCTATGAGATATGCACGTCGACGGTCAAAAGGCGGGAACCCCGCTCGGACCCTGAACGCGCGCCATTTTTTTCAAGCCTGGTTCTACGTTCTATCTCTGGAGGCGTTGATCAGGGTTTCGGCGGGCTGTTTTCATCATCGGACAGAATCCGCCAGGCAGCGCCCTGGAGGTCGTCATACTGGCCGCTCTTGAGCGACCAGACGAATGCGAAGAGCCCGACCCCTCCCAACAGAAGGGCGATTGGTATGAGGTAGATCAGCATGTTCATGCTGTTTTGACCTCCGGTCGGATGGCCACTGTCGCCACGTCGGGGCTTGAGTTGCGACGTGTTTCCAATGTGTTCAGACGGAGCGCGTTCACCACGACGATGATTGAAGACGTCGACATCGCGACTGCGGCAATTAACGGGGTTGCGAGGCCAGCTATAGCAACGGGCACAGCGAGCACATTGTATCCGATCGCCAGAACAAAGTTCTGGCGGATGAGTCTCGCAGCATTTTTCGCGACGCTGATAGCTTCTGGAACAGCGTCCAGGCGCTCGTTGAAGAAAACCAGATCGGCGGCTTGGCGGCCTATGTCGGAAGCAGTTGACGGAGCCATCGAGACATGGGCAGCCGCAAGTGCTGGAGCATCGTTGATGCCGTCGCCCACCATAAGGACTCGATGGCCCCCGGCGTTCAGCCGCTGGCACTCGTCGACCTTTTGTTTCGGCGTCAGCCCCCCCATTGCAGTGTCGATGCCAAGCTTGCGCGCCGTGTTGTCGACAACGCTCTGTCGATCGCCTGACACAATCAAGGTACCGAGGTCAGATGCATCGAGTTGCCTGACCGTGTCGGATGCGCCCGGCCGAAGTGTGTCGTCGAAGTAGAACCGGACAAGGGTGGCACCATCCTTCGCAAGCACGACCTCAGAGAGGGGACTGTTATCGCTCGACGGCAAATCGCCGGTGGCACAAGCAAAGGCCGCACTGCCCAGCCGATAGACAGAATGGCCGCTGATGGCTTGAAGCCCACCACCGGGGACCTCCGACACAGTGTCAAACGAGACTGGGAGGCGCTGGGTGTCACGCACGAGCGCTCGTGACAAAGGGTGCCGCGAATGCCCAGCCAACCCGAGTGCGATCGCAATGTCCTGGTCGTTGGCGGCTTCAGTCTTGATCAGCTTTGGGCTGCCCATCGTCAACGTGCCTGTCTTGTCGAAAGCGACCGTGTCCACCTCGGCCAGTCTTTCCAGCGCCGAGCCGTCCTTAACCATGATCCCCTTTCGGAAGAGCTCGCCTGCGGCGACGATCTGCACCACTGGAACGGCAAGCCCAAGCGCGCAGGGACAAGTAATGATGAGCACCGCAACGCCAACCAGCATCGCATGCTTCCAGTCTCCACCGATCACGCCCCATACTATGAATGAGACAAGTGCCAGAAGGTGGACGACTGGGGAATAGAGTCCGGCAGCGCGGTCGGCGATCCGTCGATAGCGTGCCCGACCACCTTCGGCAGCCTCCATGAGGCTTAGGATTTCTGCCAGAAGTGAGTTCTTCGCAAGTTTTGTCGCGCGTACGACGAGCGAGCCCGTCAGGTTCATCGCACCGGAGCTCACTTCGCTGTCTATGGCGGTGGCGACCACCGGTATGCTCTCGCCCGTAACGATGGAGAGATCCAGGTCGCTTTCACCGCTGACGACCAGCCCGTCGACCGGAACACGTTCGCCCGCAGCGACAAGGATTTCATCGCCAGGCGCGATCTCTTCAACAGCAACATAACGGTGCGACCCGTCAGGCGTCACCACCAGCGCGCCTCGAGGCGCGAGCCGAGCGAGCCCGTTGATGGCCGCACGCGCCTTCTCTCGCATCACGTGATCAAGTGTTCTGCCGATCAGCAGAAAAAACAGAAGGGAGACCGATGCATCAAACCAGGCATGCTCGCCGTGGTGGATCGTCTCTGACAGCGACACAGCATAGGAGAGCGTGACCGCGAGCGAAATCGGGACGTCCATGTTCGTCCGCCCATTTTTGAGAGCGTTCCATGCCGACTGGAAGAAGAAGCGACCCGCGTATACCAGCGCAGGAGCAGCTATCATCGCGGAAATCCAATGGAACATGTCGCGCGTTGCTGCATCCGCGCCAGACCAGACCGAAACGGAAAGAAGCATTATGTTGGCTGCAGCGAACCCGGAAACGCCGACTGCGAGAATAAGCTGGTTTTTGGTCCTGTCGTTTTCCGGCGCTTGAGGCGAAAAAAGATGCGCGCGATATCCGGCCGCATTGACCGCAGAAATGATTCCCGAAGGGTCCGTTAGCCCCCTTTCGGTGGCCTCGAGGTATAAACAGGTCACACGCCGAGCAGTCAGGTTTACCCGTGCTTTTTTAACGAACGGTAGAGCCGAAAGTTCCTGTTCGATCGCCGAAATGCAACCGCCGCAATGTACGTCCGGAACGCTCAGGTCGAGTTGCCGCAGGCCGTCGCCCATAGGATGGCTGGCGAGCGTGATTTCCTCAGAGCTGAATGAGGTCGTGCTGAGAGCCAGGACGCTCTCGGTGTTCATCGTGCAGCAGGTCACTGGTTAAACTCCGCGGTATCGATGCGTTTGGCCTCATGCATGACGACGGCAGCTTCATTTCTGGAGATGACTTCGACGATCCAGTCTCCGACAGCGACACCATGCCTGGCTTCGAAGTGCCCTTCGGCGGTCTTCTTGAAGTCGACATGAAAATCCTCGTGGGCTCCGACCGGGCGTTTGAAGTTCGCCGTGACGTCGTCGACCATTGTGGGCGACCCGTCCTTGTTGCGAATGTCGTAGCGGATCGCGTCTCCTTTGATCGAGATACTGCCGGTAATGCCCGAAGCGGACATTGCCTTCATCGCCTCGGCCTTCCTGTTGAACTCCTGGCTCGCGACATAGGTGTTTTCCACCACAAGCCCGCTCCAACTGGACGAAGCGAACCACGCCATGGTTACGTTCACTCCAATCACCACCGCGAAGAACGCGGACGTCACCAGCAGCATATGTCGGCCGGTGAACCCTTGAGTAGAGGTCGTCATTTCTCGTCTCCTGGCGAATTGAACGCGGCGCGGTAGGTCGCTCTGTCGGCATGGTCGGCGTCATCGACCACGAAGAGGAATTCGTTGGTTGCAGAGCCTGACTGCTTCCACGTAACGAACACCTTGATGGTGGTGGCGGCGTCAGGTTCGGCATCAATGGTGAAGGTTCGTCCGTCGGTCTTGCTGAGCTCGGGAATGCGCATCGTCGCTCCCTCGAGGCCTGACAGGCTTACTGTCACCTTCCTTGGCTGCGGAACCATGTTGAGGACGCGGAGCGTGTAGCCATTGCGAATGGAACCGTCGCTCTCCAGGACGAATTGGGGATTGCGGTCATGGACGACGTTGAGCTCGAGGCGCTCTCGCAAAGCGAGATGGACAAGCATCGCCACTCCGATCGAAGCCCATACCACACCGTAGAAGACAACCCTTGGACGGAATATGATGCGCCAATTGAAGTGGCGGATTGCCGAGGTGAAGGTTCCGTCCTCGTTCCGGACGCGGTCCGGTTGGATGGCCGTTCGCCCACAGTCTGTAGCAAGCGCCATGTTGCTCGAATATTCGCTGAGCGTTGCGTAGGCGATCAAGCCGCGTGGTTTTGCGAGCTTGTCCATGACACCGTCGCAGGCATCAATACAAAGCGCACAGGTGATGCACTCCATCTGCTGGCCGTCCCGGATGTCGATACCCATGGGACAAACCGCCACGCAGGCGTTGCAGTCTACGCAGTCGCCTACGGCATGACCCTTGGCATGTGCCTTCTTCGCATGTCGCGACCGAGGTTCACCCCGCCAGTCGTTGTAAGTGACGACCAGGGAATTCTCGTCAAGCATCGCCCCTTGGATCCGCGGCCAAGGGCACATATAGGTGCAGACCTGCTCGCGCATCAGTCCACCCAGCACGTAAGTCGTTGCAGTCAGCGTGGCCACAGTGGCGTAAGCCACGACGGCAGCCTGTCGCGTGAACAGCGCTATCGCAAGACTGGGCGCGTCCGAAAAATAGAAGATCCAGGCGCCGCCCGTAGCGACGCCGATGACCAGCCAAATAGCATGTTTTAAAACGCGCTTTCTGAGTTTCGCGAAACTCCAGGGAGCCGCATCAAGCTTCATCCTGGCATTGCGATCTCCTTCGATGGCGCGTTCGACCACAAGAAAGAGGTCGACCCAGACGGTCTGAGGACAGGCGTAGCCGCACCAGGCGCGGCCAACGGCGGACGTCACCAGAAAGAGGCCGAAACCAGCCATCACCAGCAGTCCCGCCACATAGTAGAATTCCTGCGGCCAGATCTCGATGAAAAAGAAGAAAAAACGGCGCGAAGACAGGTCGATGAGGATGGCCTGGTCGGGTGCATAGGGACCACGATCCCAGCGGATCCAAGGCGCAAGATAGTAGATGCCAAGCGTGATCAGCATCACAATCCATTTGAATCGGCGGAAGCGACCTTCTGCCCTCCTTGGGAACACCTTCTTGCGAGCTTCGTAGAGAGGCTGCCGATTGCGGCGGGCATTGACTGGTTCGACAGCGACCCGTTCGATACCATTGGGATCTGGAGCGGTGTACAGGTTCATGGGGCCCTATCCAAGTTTCTCAACCCATTTGTCATCGTCCAGAAGTCTCGTCCTTGACGCAGATCAAGAACGGCGGACCTTCCGAGAAAATGAAAGGCCAGTCCCCAAACAGGAGACATGGCCTTCAAGGAACTTGACGGGGCGCTTTTACCGTCGGCTCAAGGGGTGGTCTTTGAGGAAAATCAAACGAACAGACGATTGGCCACCGGCGGCGCTTGCCATGAAACAGAGCCCTCTGGAGGGCTTCGTTAAAAGCGAAAACAGGATGGCCGCGCCTTGGAGAGAAGGCGCGGCCCGCAGGAGCTGCACGGAGATAATCCACGCAAACACCTCCACCAGACAGGACGTATCTAGTGGCTCGTCAGCTCGTCGTCTTTGAGGCAGGTCAAATCGACGGTCGAACTGCCGATTTTTTCCGGATCATCCCGCTTGGCGCCGGGAGGAACCGCCTTGGCTCGTGCCGAGACGGGCGAGTGGATGACTGAGCGCGGCGTGCCATAGAGGCTGAGCATCGGATTGTGGTCGTGCGTGGTCATTGCTGGTCTCCCTATTTTCCACCGCCGAGCGAGTGGACGAATATGGTGAGTTCCTTCACCGTAGTATCGCCCAGACGACCAGCCCATGCGGGCATCACGCCGTGCCTAGGCGCTGCGACCTGGCGAGCGATCGCGTCCTCCCCTCGCCCCTTGAGCCAGATGGCGTCTGCGAGATTTGGCGCCCCCATCTCGGTCTTTCCCCTGGCGTCCTCGCCGTGACATGCAGCACAGTTGTCGAGGAAGATCTGTTTTCCAGCTTCGGCTAGCGACGCCTCGGACGCTGTATTGGTAAGGCCCCAGACGTATGCCGCAACCTGCCTCGTCTGAGTTCGATCAAGCACCTCCGCAAAGGCCGGCATCTCCGAAACATGAGTTTCGGTGTCGTCGTCGAAGCGGACGCCATGGCCGATCGTCGCCTGAATAGAGTCCAGATCGCCCCCCCACAACCAGTCATCGTCGTTCAGATTCGGAAAGCCCGGCCCCCCGGTTGCGCCCGAGCCATGACACGGTGCGCAGTTGACCTTGAACGATGACGCACCGCCCGCAATGGCAAATTCGCGAAGAGCAGGATCCGCGTCGATCGCCTGTACCGTCTTGGTCGCGATCAGATCATGGAACTTGACTTGACCAGCCTTTGCCAGATCCAGATCCTGCTGCAGTTCTGATCGGCTCGAAAATCCCAGGAGGCCCTTCGTTGTCGAGGTAATCATCGGTATCGCCGGGTAGGCGATGGCGTAGCCGATGGCCCAGAGAATGGTCACATAGAAGGTCCACACCCACCATCTGGGCATGGGGTTGTTCAGCTCGCGGATACCGTCCCACTCGTGTCCCGTGGTCTCGACGCCGCTGATTTCATCAATATGCTTTTCCGACATCTCAATCGTCCTTCAAGGGAATATCGGCGGCCTCTTTCGCCGTCTGCCTGGTACCAGGGCGAAGTGTGAAGACAACCGCGCCCACGAAGAACGCCGCCATTGCGAGAAGGCCCCAACTGTCGGCGAAGTGCCGCATTGCTGTGTAGGTTTCCATTCGATCACCTCATCGATAGCCGGTCGCATCGTCGTAGGTCGAGAAGTCGACCAACGTTCCGAGCATCTGGAGGTAGGACACGAGCGCATCCATCTCGGTGAGCTTCGCCGGATCTCCGTCGAAATCGCCGACCTTTGCCTTGGGATAGCGTTCGAGCAGCGCCGTCGTGTCGGCGCCTGGATCGGCCTGTGCCTTCATGTCGGCCTCTGCGTTCGCGAGCATGGTATCGACGTAAGGCACGCCAACATCTTCATTGGCCTTGAGATCCATTCCGATGTCTTTGACCGTGACTTCCTGTTCCTTCAGGAACGCGTAGCTGGGCATGATCGATTCCGGTACCACCGCCCTCGGGTTGGCAAGGTGCTGCACGTGCCATTCGTTGGAGTAGCGCCCCCCAACCCGCGCAAGATCGGGACCGGTGCGCTTTGAACCCCATTGGAACGGATGGTCGTACATGGATTCAGCTGCCAGCGAGTAATGGCCGTAGCGCTCCACTTCGTCGCGGAACGGCCTGATCATCTGGCTGTGGCAGAGGTAGCAACCTTCACGGACGTAGATGTTTCTCCCCGCCAGCTCGAGCGGGGTGTAGGGGCGCATGCCCTCCACTTTCTCGATGGTGTTCTGGAGGTAGAACAGCGGAGCTATCTCGACGATTCCGCCGATACTGACCACGAGTAGCGACCCCACCAGAAGGAGCGTGGCGTTTTTCTCGAGGATTTGGTGTTTGTCCAAAAGCGATGCCATGTATCACCTCACTCGGCAGGCTGTGCCTGGGGCACAAAAGTGGTCGGAATTGCAGCCTCGTCCCTAACGCGTCCTTGTATGGTCATGAAAACGTTCCATGCCATCACGACGCCGCCTGCCAGGTAGAGCGCTCCGCCTACGGCGCGCAGCACGTAGTAGGGGAACATCGCAGCCACCGTTTCGGCAAAGGAGTAGACCAGGAAGCCTTGCGAATTGTACTCGCGCCACATCAAGCCCTGCTGGATACCGGCCACCCAAAGGACGGCGGCGTATATGACGATGCCCAGAGTTGCGAGCCAGAAGTGCCAGTTGACCATACGCAGGCTGTACAGGCGTTCGCGGCCCCAGAGCTTGGGCGTCAGGTAGTAGATTGCACCGAAGGTGATCATTCCGACCCATCCGAGCGCACCTGAATGAACGTGGCCGATCGTCCATTCCGTGTAGTGGCTGAGCGAGTTGACGGTCTTGACCGACATCATGGGACCTTCGAAGGTCGACATGCCGTAGAACGCGATGGCAACGATCATCATGCGGATTATCGGGTCGGTGCGAACCTTGTCCCACGCGCCCGAAAGGGTCATGAGGCCATTGATCATCCCGCCCCAGGAAGGCATCCAAAGCATGATGGAGAACACCATTCCCAACGTCTGGGCCCAATCCGGAAGCGCCGTATAGTGCAGATGATGAGGGCCGGCCCAGATATACATGAAGATCAGAGCCCAGAAGTGGATGATCGAAAGCCGGTAGGAGTAGACGGGGCGGTTCGCTTGCTTGGGAACGAAGTAGTACATCATTCCGAGAAAGCCGGCCGTCAGGAAGAAGCCCACCGCATTGTGACCGTACCACCATTGCGTCAACGCATCCTGGACGCCGGAGAACGCCGAGTAGCTCTTCGTGCCGAGAAACGATGCCGGAACCGCGAGGTTGTTCACCACGTGGAGCATCGCGATCGTTACGATGAAGCCGAGATAGAACCAGTTTGCGACGTAGATATGGGGTTCCCTGCGCTTCAGAATGGTTCCCAGGTAAACGACCAGGTAGGCGACCCAAACGATGGTCAGCCAGATATCGACGTACCATTCCGGCTCCGCGTATTCGCGTGCCTGGGTGATGCCGAGCACGTATCCTGTCGCCGCCATCACGATGAAGAGCTGGTAACCCCAGAACACGAACCAAGCCAAGCTACCGCCGAACAGACGCGCGTGACAGGTACGCTGCACCACGTAAAAGGATGTCATGATCAAGGCGTTGCCGCCGAACGCGAAGATGACCGCCGAAGTGTGGACCGGACGCAGGCGCCCGAAATTGAGGTACGGCGCCAGATTCAGGTCGGGGAAGGCCAATTGGAGCGCGACGACCACTCCGACGAGAAAGCCGACCACTCCCCAGAAGACCGTCGCGATAAGGCCGTAGCGAATGACTTCGTCGAAATAGCCTGACGCTTCGACCTTCGGCAACCGACCTGCCGGTGAGAAATCCATGTTTCTCATCAGCAACACGGTGCCCGCGAGAAGGCAGAAACAAAGAATGCTCATATGGACTGCAAATAGATGGTCGTGCGCGAAGGCAGCACCCAGCAAGGCTAGGAATGCCCCCACTGCGACCACCATGGTTTCAGTTGTATACTTCATGATGTCGTCCCTAGTGCGCAGTCGACCACATCGCGGCCGTCTCTCTCGTACTTGGGGAAGGACTGTCACGGGCGCGCGAGAGGCTCCTTGATCTAGATCAACGACGCCGCAGTTTCGATCGGGGTCCGGCCGCTATTACAATCCGTTACAAAGTTTCACCTTTTGAAACCGCCCGATCATTTCTCTGTGACGCACCGACGATCTAGTGCCCTCGCAAACAAGAGGGGATACGTCCATGCTGATGCAGAATAACGCCGTCTTCGAACACGCAGAACCAACGCATGACGCGATCTGTGGAGGGCAATCGCTCTCATCTCTTTTCCTGACTTCCGCGACAGAAACAATTGCGGCTGGGAAGGCGATCTTCTGGGAGGGCGACACTGTCAACCACCTGTTCCAGGTTGTGGAAGGAGTGGTCCGTCTCCACCGCATCATCGGCGAAGGCCGTCGTGTCATCACCGCGTTCCACTTTTCCGGCGATCTGATTGGCGCGTCGCTTCAGGAGACGTTCCGCTTTACAGCCGAGGCGGTGAGCGACTGCAAGATCCGACGCGTGTCGCGAAAGAGCTTCCACGAGGAAGTTGCCCGATCGGAGTCACTGCGTCCCGTTTACGTCAACCTGCTTTGCCAGGAAACTGCGGCGGCCCACGATCAGATAGTGTTGCTGTCCAGGTTGAACGCGGAAGAACGGCTCTGCAGCTTCATCGTCAAGCTTGCCTCGCGTCCTCATGCCCAGATGCGCCAAGGCTTGCTACGGGTGCCCATGAACCGACAGGACATCGCGGACTATCTTGGCATCACCATCGAAACCGTCTCAAGAACCATCACAAAGCTTGCCACGCGCAACATCGTCGTCCCGGAAGGGCGGCACGACCTGAGAATTGTGAATCTCAATCGTGTGATACAGTTGTCAGGGAACGCTGATGATTTCTCCGACCAAACCTGCCATAGGGTCAGTCTCCACTAATGCAGAGAGACGCCAGGTAGACCCATGCCCCATCGCCTGATATCGCCGCGCACCGCATCACCCCAGGAACTGGATGCCTTGGTGCATGTGCTCGACGGGGCGGACATAATTATACATCGCTCCGAAGGCACCATCACGCATTGGTCTATCGGGTGCGAGAACATGTATGGCTGGACCCGAGAGGAAGCCGTCGGCGAGAAAGTACACGAACTCCTCGCCACGCAGTTTCCAGAACCTGCCGACAGCATCAACGCGCAGCTCAAGTCCCGTGGCTTCTGGCAGGGCGAGATCATTCATCGTCACAAGAGCGGACATGACATCTACGTTGCGACGCGTTGTGTCTTGGTCAACCTCACCGATGGAGATCTGGCCGTCATCCAGACAAACAGCGATGTCAGCGCTCTCCGGCGCGCCCAGGAAGCGGTCAACGCGCGGGAAGCCCATCTGAGTTCGATCCTCGACACGGTCCCCGACGCCATGGTGGTCATCGACGACAAGGGGATGGTGCTTTCTTTCAGCAAGGCGGCCGAAAAGCTCTTCGGCATATCGTCCGAGCAGATTTGCGGACGAAACGTGAGCAACTTGATGCCCCACCCCTACCGGGACGCTCACGACGGCTATATCGATCACTATATCCAGACTGGCGAGAAGCGTATCATCGGCTACGGCCGTGTCGTAACGGGCAAGCGTGCCGATGGATCCCATTTCCCGATGGAGCTCCATGTCGGCGAAGCGACAGCCAAGGGAGAGCGAATCTTCACCGGCTTCGTGCGCGACCTCACCAGCAAGGTCAAAATCGAGGAAGACCTTCGTCAATCTCAGAAGATGGAGGCGGTCGGGCAATTGACCGGGGGGATTGCTCACGACTTCAACAATCTGCTCACGGTGATCAGCGGCAATCTGGAAATGATCGAGGACAAGCTGCCGCCGGGACAGCTCAGGGACATCTTGAAAGAGGCACAGGACGCCGCCGCAGACGGCGCGAAGCTGACGGGAGGGCTGTTGGCGTTCGGGCGGCGGCAACCACTCAATCCAAAGCCTGCGCATCTCGGTCAGCTGGTTTCCGGCTTCTCGGATCTCTTGAGGCGAACCCTGGGCGAGGACATCAAGCTCTCGACTGTCATTGCCGGCTCGGGCCTGAACGTGCTCGTAGACAGCTCGCAGCTTCAGAACGCGATCTTGAACATCGCACTGAACGCCCGCGACGCAATGCCAAAGGGCGGAAGTCTCACGACGGAAATCTCGCGGGTGCACCTGGATGCCGACTACGCCAAGATGTACCCGGACGTCCGTAGCGGCAATTTCGTTCTGATCTCAATGACCGACACCGGCTCCGGCATGTCCGAGGAAGTGACAAAACGCGCGATCGAACCATTCTTCACGACAAAGGAAGTGGGCGCTGGCACCGGTCTTGGCCTCAGCATGGTCTATGGGTTCGTAAAGCAGTCCGGCGGCCACCTCCAGCTATACAGCGAAGCTGAGCGTGGGACCACGATCCGGATCTATCTACCAGCGATGGCCGGTTCCGGATCTCAGGAGGTCCACCCGGAGCCGGAGGCGGTTGAAAGCCCCCTGCCTCGCGGCGACGAACTGGTCTTGGTTGTCGAGGACGATCCTCGTGTGCGGCGAGTCGCCGTGGCACGGTTGTCATCGATGGGATACTCGGTTCTAGAGGCGGATAACGGACGCCGTGCCATGGATGTACTAAGGGCCAACGACAAGATCGCACTCCTGTTCACCGACATCGTGATGCCCGGTGGAATGACAGGTGACGAACTGGCTCGCGAGACACGCGATCTTCGTCCTCACATGGCCGTGCTCTTTACGTCTGGTTACTCGGAACCAGGGCTGGCCGAAACGGATGGGATCTCTGGCTCGCAATGGCTTCGCAAGCCCTACACGGCCCGAGAACTCGCTTGGAAAGTTCGCGAGCTCCTTGACGAACGTTGATCCGTTTACCCGTTCTCCGGCATAATTTCGATAATGGCAGCACCCGTCGCCAATTCGCCTGACGCTGGGATCACCACGGCGACGCGGCCAGCACTATCACACCGGACAACTGGGTCGACGCCATCGTTTGCACGGAGATCGACCCGGTCATCAAGATCATCCTCTCGCAGCGGTCTGCGACGGAGTTGCGCGTCATCAAGGGCGGCTTCGTCCTACCCTGACCCAATGCGGATGGGGGCGGCGACAGTCGATCTTCGCCGCTTTGATTGTCCGATGGACGTCTGCAGAGCGCCCGGCTTCAGCGGCCAGTGCAGGATCCTCCCGCAGGCCCTGCCTCAATGGCCGAAATTCCTGACCCGTTTTGGAAGCTTTCATTTTTCCAGTTTGACGAGCGTCAAAGAACACACCCGCCGCATATCTTAGAAAACGGTCCGAGGCCAAGACGGCCTCGAAGAACAGGAGATATGAAAATGCGTTTGAAGTACGGTCTGATTGCTGCAACGGCAGCCTTGATTGCTTCGACGGCGCCGTTGATGGCCGCTGACCACCAGGTTCAGATGCTCAACAAGGGCACTGCCGGCGCAATGGTATTCGAACCCAGTTTCGTGAAGATCGCTCCCGGCGACACGATCACCTTCGTTCCAACCGACAAGAGCCATAACGTCGAGACGTTCAAGGGTCTCATCCCGGACGGCGCTCCAGAGTTCAAGTCGAAGCCCAGCGAACAGTACCAGGCCAAATTCGACCTGCCCGGCGCCTACGTCGTGAAATGCACGCCGCACGCCGGTATGGGAATGGTCGCTTTGATCCAGGTCGGCGACGCGCCCGCAAACCTCGAGGCCATCAAGACGGCCAAGGTTCCCAACATGGTGCGCAAGCGGCTTGACGCCGATCTCGCGCAGCTCGTCCAGTAACTTAACTCGGTGCGGGCGGCGCCTGTATGCGCGCCAGCCCGCGACGGAGAATATTCATGATCAAGCAAATCTCAATCGCGGTCGTGGCGGGCTTGTTCGCTGTTGGCGCGGCCCATGCACATGCTACGCTGGAGCAGAGCCAGGGCATTTCCGGCAAAGCCTACAAGGCCGTCGTTCGCATTGGGCATGGTTGCGAAGGCAAGCCAACGATCAAGGTTCGTGTGAAGGTTCCCGAAGGACTCCTGTCGGCGAAACCGATGCCGAAGCCCGGCTGGACCGAAGAGAAGGTCAAGGCGGCATATGAAAAGAGCTACGATTTGTACGGAAAGCCGGTGAAGGAAGGCGTAACCGAGATCGTGTGGACCGGCGGCAGCCTGGCCGACGACGAGTACGACGAGTTCATCTTCCGCGGGACGGTCGCCAAGGAGATTCCTGCGGGCACCCGGATCTACGTTCCGGTCGTTCAGGAATGCACCGACGGCGCTTCCGAACGTTGGATCGAAATCCCCGCAGCGGGCAAGACGTCCGATGACTATGAAACCCCCGCTCCCTACTTCGACGTGGTCGAGCAGCCCCGCACTTGAAATGCGAGTAGTCGCCCATGTGCTTCAAGCTTCAAAAATGGGCGACGTTGCTCCTTCAACCTGCAGGTCTCCTGCTTGTCCTAGCAATGGGCGTTCTCGTCCCAGTCGGCGCGCATGCCCATGCCGTTCTTGTCAGTTCGTCACCGGCTTGGGATGAGACCGTCAAGACCCTCCCCTCTGGCGTCAGGCTTCAGTTCAACGAACCGGTTAGCGTGATCAGGGCCGCGGTGAGAGACGCGGGCGGCGTCAGCCAGAATCTGATCGCGGCCAGCACCGGCACGGTCGTGACATTAAATCTTCCAGATCCAGTCGGCCACGGCTCCGTGATCGTTAGCTACCGTGTCGAGTCCGAAGACGGACATCCGGTCGGCGGTTCGCTCGTTTTTCACGTCGGCGCGGCGTCGCCGGCGGCGACGGATGTCGCCGAAGCCGCTTCATCCGGTCTGAACGTCGCCATATGGCTCGTCCATATCGCGACGATACTCTATCTGGCAGTTTTCGTTGGCGGCGCGCTGTTCAATCGTTGGCTCGATCCGGGCCGCGCACTGCCTGTACGACCCGTCGCGATACTGGTCCCCGGCGGTCTTCTTCTCATGACGGGCCTGTATCTGCAGGGCCTGGACGAATTGGGCCTGGGCCTCACATTACGCGGTCTTGAACCTCTAAAATACGCCGCGCACGGAAACGCTTTGATCGCCGCGGGTCTCGCCTTTCTTTCGATCGTCCTGATATCGCTTCCGCTCACTGCGAACCGTCGAGGCTATCTGATGAGCGCGATGCTCGCGATGGCCACCGCTTCAATGGCCTTCACGTTTACGGGACACTGCAATGTCGTCGAGCCTCGCTGGCTGGCCAGGACATGCATATTCCTTCATGGAGCGGCCATGCTGTTCTGGATTGGCAGTTTGATGCCTCTGTTGCAGCTTGGCAAAACGCGGTTCAGCAAGCGCCCCCTTCTGGCCTTCTCGCGGGCAATTCCGGTGCCTTTCGTTCTCATGCTTGCAGCAGGCGCGACCCTTGCATTTATCGAGCTTCCCGAGATCTCGCAGATGCTTTCTTCGCTCTACGGCCAGGTCCTGGCTGTGAAAATCGCGCTCGTGGGGATCCTCTGCATTGTCGCGGGATACAATCGATTCTGGCTCACAAAACCGGCGCTTGCGGGCAGCCGGACCGCCCGAATGCACCTGCGACGCAGCATTGCCTGCGAGATTGCATTGGCGATCGCCATCGTCGGCGCAGCGTCCCTCTGGCGCTTTGCCGGACCGGCCATGGCCTTCGTCGATGAACCAGCCACTTCGCTTCATCTGCATTCCGACAAGCTCATGGCGCAACTGGAGCTTGGTCGCGATCCCGCCGGAGTGACCCGCGCGCGGGTGGTCGTCATGGGTCCTGATTTCGGACCGATCGGGCCGCGTTCGGTGATGCTTCGACTGATGAATCCGGAGGCCGGCATCGAGCCGATAAGGTACGACTTGCGAAAGTCTTCCGAAGGCGGCTGGGAAGGAACGGTTCTGGCTCTTGGCGATCCGGCAGGCTGGAAAGTGGATGTCGAAGTCCTGATCGATGACTTTACATCTGCGCATCTTGAAGGCCGTCTGTTGAAATAGGATTTTAGTTAAGCGAAATGCCCATTCTCTCTCGCGGATGGCTGCGGCGCTGCTTGAGGCGAACCGGTTCCGCCACACGCATGTTCGCCTTCGAGCTATCGAAACAAAGATCGACACGGCGCTTGCCATCCGTTCCGATCCGTCCCCAGCGCCGGATCAGAACCGTGTCGCCGAGCAGATCGGTTTCTATGGTCAGATGATAAAACCGGCGCATGTTCCGCGCGGGGTCGATGCGATAAAGGAGGTTACCATTGCTCATCGTTGAAGTTTCGCGCGGGGAAGTGCGCCCGTCCAATGAGTTTTGTGAATCGAACGATCCCGCCCGATTCAGGACCGTGTTGCATTGCTAGTCCCGATGGACAAGGGCCTCCTTAGCTAAAGTCCGCAGAGAACTCGTCTCTTGGGGGACGATGCCCAAAACGTGCACATGGCAATACACACACAAACGAGCTGAATGTATCTTATACAATGTTTTCTGATAGTTATCGGTCACATGACCGGTCAGGCGCAGGCCGAAATCTTCGTTTCCTTCAAGCGCGGATAGTCATATGAGTTGACTTTCGAAGTCATGTAGCCTGCGCCAACCATCGCCTCCGCCATCTTTATCGCCGCCGTCACTCCGTCGATGACGGGAACGCCCGTTGCCTCACGCAGCCGATCGCAAAGAGCGGACATCCCGGCGCAACCGAGGATAATCGCTTCGGCCCGGTCTTCTGTCTTCGCTGCCTCAATCTCGCGGATCAGCAGCGATTCTGCCCCGGCCGGGTCTTCCTCCAGTCCTAGAACGGGAAGATTAATGGCGCGGACATTGCGGCAATGGCGCTCCGCACCGTAGTCGCTCACCAGATCCTCGATGATCGCGATCGAGCGCGGCAGCGTGGTGATGATCGAGAAGCGGCGGCTGATGGTCATGGCGACCTGTACGGCCGCCTGGCAGATTCCGATCACCGGTCCCCGCGCCACTTCGCGCGCGGCATGTAGACCGGGGTCGTCGAAGCAAGCCACCACATAAGCATCGACGCCCAGCCGCTCGCCCTTGCGGATTTCATCGAGCATGCCCGGAACCGCAACGGCTTCATCGGCGCCGCCTTCGATACTGACGGGCGTGTCGAGCGGATTGACGGCCGAGACATCCGTGTCCTTCTGCTTGACGCGCAAGGCGCTATTCAGCGCCTGCACAGTCATGGACGCCGTGGAATTCGGATTGATCAGACGGATGTGCATGGTATCGAACCTTTCAAAGCCTTCAGTCGCGCTGCGGCTTGATGAAATCGGCAATTGGCGGAGCCTTCAGGACGAACTGGCGGTCCGAGGTGATGTAGTTGTCGGCGTGCAGCCGGGCGATCGGCTGGTAATTTTCCGGATCGACATAATGCCCCTCAGCATCCAGGCATTCACGCCGGACGTGCATGTGCACGACCTCGCCGAGAACCAGGGTGCGGCGCGGATAATCGATGAGGCGTTCGACACGGCACTCGAAGACGCAGGGCGATTCGGCCGCATAGCTCGCATCGATCTGACTGCAGGTGGTTGCCGTGAGGCCAGCAATGGAAAGCTCGTCGACCTCGTTGTCGAAGCCGAGACCGCAGACAAGCATCTGCTGTGAAAGTGCCATGTCCACCATATTGATGGCAAACTCCTGCGTGCGGCGGATATTCATCATCGTATCCTTTTCCTCACCATTCAGTCGAGGCTGGATGCCGAGCACAACGATCGCCGGATCGTGGGAGAACACGTTGAAGAAGCTCATCGGCGCCGCGTTGCTGTGGCCGGCCTCGGAACGCGTCGTCACGAGCGCGATTGGCCGCGGCCCGATGAAATTCGTCAACAGACGGTAGCGGCTGAGCGGCTCAAGCTCGGTAAAGTCAAATTCCATGGCTCGATCCTGAGTTAATAATATACAATATTATTTCATATTGTTGACAATTTTGCAATCAGAATTCTACTGTTACAGTTGACATTTTCCGCTGTTTCCCGCTTGTCTAACCCCAATGGGGAGTGCAATTTATGACTGAGCAAACCGGTCCTTCTACACAACAGATTGTCGAGAAAGTCTGGCTGTCTATCGCCGAGCGCAGGCTCCGTCCCGGCGTTCAGCTGAAGGAGGAGCAGATGGCCGCGATTTTCAACGTCAGCCGCGCCCGCATCCGGCAGGCACTGGCCGCTCTTGAACGCGACGGTCTCGTCACCATCATCCCCAATCGGGGTGCCTTCGTCTCCAAGCCTTCGGTCGAGGAAGCCCGTGATGTCTTCTTCGTACGCCGAACGGTGGAGCGCCGCGTCGTCGAGCGTCTGTGCAAATCGGTCTCGAAAGCCGATCTCAAGCGCCTGCGCGACCATGTCGCCAAGGAGCGGATTGCCAACGCCCATGATGTCACGACCGACATCATCAAGCTTTCCGGCGGCTTCCACCTGCTGCTTGCCGAAACCGCAGGCTCCGATTTCCTGTTTACGACCATGCGGGACCTGATCTCCCGATCGTCCCTCATCACGGCCGTCTACCGCAACAACAACCGTTTCAATTGCGGGCCGGACGAGCATGCCGAGATCGTTGAGGCGATCAACAACAGCGAGGCCGAAAAGGCCACCCGTCTGATGGCCCATCACCTCGAACATGTGGAATCCGAACTCGACCTCAGCGAGATCCGCGACTTTTCCCACGACCTGCGCGCAGCGCTTGCCTGAGGCATTGCCTCAGGCACTTGCGGCGTCGTCGGTCGCCAGATGGCAGGCGACGCGTGTGCCCTTTGAAAGCATGCGAACCGCCGGTATCTCCGCCGAACACCGCGCCGTAGCAATCGGGCAGCGCGGATGGAAGGTGCAGCCGGACGGCGGTTTAAGCGGGCTAGGCACCTCGCCACTCGCCAATTCCCGGTCGCGACGCGGTTCCGCGATATTGGGAATGGTCTGGAGCAGAAGTTGCGTATAAGGATGGCGCGGGCGGGCGAAGAGCTCCTCGGTATCCCCCTCCTCCACAATGCGACCGAGATACATGACGGCAATGCGATCCGACATGTGGCGCACCACGCTCATATCGTGGCTGATGAAGAGATATGTGAGACCCAGCTCATCCTGCAGCCGGCGCATGAGGTTCAGAACCTGCGCCTGCACCGAGACGTCTAGCGCCGAAGTCGGCTCGTCGCAAACGAGAAACTCCGGCTCGCTCGCCAGCGCCCGGGCGATCGAAATGCGCTGACGCTGCCCGCCGGAAAACTCGTGCGGGAATTTCTCGCCGTCCGAGGCGGAAAGTCCGACGATTAGCAAAAGCTCCTCGACCCGCTCGATGACCTCGGCCGGTGTCTCGCGCAGCTTTAGTTCGCGCAAGGGTTCGGCGATGATGTTCTTCACCCGCCAGCGCGGATTGAGCGAGGCGTAGGGATCCTGGAAGATCATCTGGGCCGAAAGCGGCGCGCCGGAGCGGCCCGGCGCGAAGCGGACTTCGCCGCCACTCGGCCTGTGCAGCCCCGTGACCAGACGCGCGACCGTAGATTTACCGCAGCCACTCTCGCCGACGATACTAAGGCAACCTCCGGCTGGCACGGTGAAGTCGATGTCGTTGACCGCCTGAACGAACTGGCGGGGCTTGCGCTCGATGACGCGATTGAGCCAGGGCGCCGAGACGTCGAAGGTCTTGACCAGGCCGTTGACGGTCAGGGCCGGCGTTTTCTGAGTGGTCATGCTGTTCCTCCCGCGTTAAGCCAGCAGGCATTGGCGCCCTCGCCGACGGCTATCAGTTCGGGCCGTTCGTTGAGACAGCGCGGGCCGGCGGAGCGGCAGCGCGGATTGAAGGCGCAGCCGGTCGGGATGGCGTCGAGGCGCGGCATCGAACCGTCGATCTGGTTGAGCCTTTCGACCCGGGCCCCGAGCGATGGGATCGAGGCCATCAGCCCCTGCGTATAGGGATGGCGTGGCGAATGCAGCACCTGCTCGACCGGGCCGATCTCGATAAGGCGGCCCGCATAGAGCACGGCGACGCGGTCGGCAGCTTCTGCAATGACGCCCATGTCATGGGTCACCAGCATGACGGCCGTCTCTTTCTCCTTGCAGAGCCGGCGCAGCAGAGAAATGATCTGTGCCTGGATCGACACGTCGAGCGCGGTGGTCGGCTCGTCGGCGATGATCAGCTTCGGAGAAGCCGAAAGCGCAAGCGCGATCACCACGCGCTGACGCATGCCGCCCGAAAACTGGTGCGGATAATGATTGACCCGCTCTTCCGGCGAGGGAATGCCAACATCGCGCAGCAACTGCACGGCACGCGCCCGCGCCTCAGCCTTGCCGAGCGGCAGATGCTGGCGGATCGTTTCGGTGAGTTGCGCGCCGACCGTGAACAGCGGGTTGAGCGAGGTCAGCGGGTCCTGGAAGATCGCCCCGATCTCCCGGCCACGGATCTGCTCCATCGCCCTGTCGCCGAGCGTATCGATGCGACGGTTGCCAAGCCAGATTTCGCCATCGGCGATGTGGCCGGGCCGTTCGAGCAGGCCCTGGATAGCCAGCCCCGTCATCGACTTGCCAGCTCCAGATTCACCCACGACGCCGAGAATTTCGCCGGCGCGGATCGAAAGGCTGATATCCGACAGCGCGGTCACCGTGCCGCGGCGACCCGGAAACTCGACCTTGAGATTGCGGACGTCGATGACCGCCTGTTGTGCTTCACCCATGTGCGTCCACCTCAATCGGATAGCTCGGCGGGAAGATCTCCGAAACCGGGGGATTGGCCCAGCTTCGCTCGGGGTATTTGGCAATCAGCCCGTCATACTGGGCCTGCGCTTCGACACGCGCCTTCTCCATGTCGATGCCCGCCACCTTGCGCGACAGCATGGAGACGCGGCCATCGACGAAGACGGCGCGGGTAACCTTGCCGGAACCGCCGGTGACCAGCGTCGTGATCGGATCGATGGACGGTGCCATGATCGTATCGTCGAGATCGAAGACGGCGATGTCGGCACGGGCACCGGGCGACAGATGCCCGAGATCGGGGCGACCGAGTGCGCGGGCACCGCCGAGCGTAGCAGCATCGAAGAGATCGGCCGAGCGCAACTGGTCGGGCGCGCGGTCGGCGATGCGGCCGGTGATCAGCCCGGCAAGCAGGTTCATCAGCATGTCGGCCGGCGACGTGTCCGTGCCCATGGCGATGTTGATGCCGCGTTTGCGGCAGGCGGAGAAGGAATTGAGGATGCTGCCGCCTCGGCCTGAGACCAGCGGACAATGCACGATGGAAACGCCGTTTGCCGCATAGAGGGCCAAGTCTTCCTCAGTCGCGTTGGTGGCGTGCGGCGCTATCAGCCGGTCGCTGAGAAGACCCGCCTTTGCCAGCCAGACCGGTGCGGTTGAGCCATAGAGGGCGCGAACCGTATCGACCTCCATGGCGCCTTGCGCCATATGCAGACGGAACTTGCAATTAAGATCGCGGGCGGCGGCGTCCGTGCGCTGGATCAGCGCCAGCGTCGATGTCTCGACCCGATCGGGCGCCAGCATGCCGCGCACGAGATCGCCGTGGCGGCCGTTTTGCCGCTCGATATAGGCGATGGCGTCGTTCAGCCCCTGGAAGCCGCGCTCCTCATCGAAGACCGGTACGATACGGCCGGGTTCTTCCAGCACCATGCCGCCGGAGCGATAGGCGGGACTGAGGTAGACGCGCAAGCCGAGTTCCCCGGCAGCATCGGCCGCCGCGTCGAATTCGGCCACGGTCTCTCCCCATTTTCGGTAGAACAGCGAAGCGATGGGAGCTGCGGTCGTAATGCCGTTCAGGAGAAGCTGGCCGAAGGCGAAACGCTTCTGGAAGGCCAGTTCGGCCTCACTATACATCTCATAGGGACCGGCCTCGACATAGGAGCGCGGCCAGACACGGCCCTTGGCCCAGCCGGGATGATGGTCGATGCCGAGAATGGTGGTGTCGAGATCGGACAGCGCGTCAAGATCGATCAGGCCGGGACTGATCAGGGCATTGCCGAAATCGATGCGACGGGCCACCTCGCCTGCAAAACGGTGACCGACGAATAAGATCTCGCCGTTTTCGAAGACCACCTCGCCGTTGTGTAGAAGGCGATGGCTGCCATCCTTGTGGCCGAGCACCCAGCTTGCGGTGACGAGCGTGCGGCCTTCGGGACGGCGGCCGAGCGCCAGGGATGCCAAAGCTTCGCTCATCACGGCATCTCCACCACGGCCTTGCCCTGGCGGGCGGTGACACGGCCGCCCTTGACGACCAGTGGCCGCGGCACGATGTCGACGACGGCATGGGCGAGCGTCTCGCCGGTCAGCAGCGTGAAATCGGCATTGCAACCGACATCCAGGCCGTAGTTTTCAAGCTGCATGACATCGGCGCCACCCTGCGAAACGACGTGAAGCACATGGGCAAGCTCGATATCCGAGCGCAGCCCGTTCTTCATGCCGATGATCTTGGCGCGATCCAGCATGTCCGGCTGGCCCCACGGGCCCCAGGTATCGCGGATGCCGTCGCAGCCGCCGCCGACGCGAACGCCGGCTTCCTTCAGCCGCATGATCGAAGGCACGTGGGCAGAAGGTGCGCCGGTCGTCAGGATCGCGACATCGAGGCGGGATATCTGCTCGATCAGCTTGCCGACCCTCAGATAGTCGTTCATGCCGAGCGCGAAAGCGTGGCTGATCGCTACCTTGCCTTCCATACCGTTGGCGCGGATGCGCTCGAAAATCAGTTCCATAGTGAAGGC
Source organism: Rhizobium sp. P1_C7 (assembly GCF_056406295.1). Lineage (NCBI taxonomy): Bacteria > Pseudomonadati > Pseudomonadota > Alphaproteobacteria > Hyphomicrobiales > Rhizobiaceae > Rhizobium > Rhizobium sp. P1_C7. The sequence continues at coordinate 193,417 of NZ_JBFUAL010000010.1, read as the reverse complement.
GCCGAGATCGGCGGCCTCATGAAGATGAATATCGATCGGAACGCCGTGCTTGACCGCCAGCGCAAAGAGGATGTCGAGCTGGCCCTTGGGATCGCGGTCGATGCCGCAGGGATCGATGCCGCCCAGAACTTCGCAGCCCTGGCGCAGCGCTTCGTCCAGAAGCTCCAACGTGCCGGGCATGACCATGACGCCGGATTGCGGGAAGGCGACGATCTCGATGTCGATGATACCCTTCAGCTTTTCGCGTGTCTCCCAGATGCCCTCGACCAGCGAGAGGCCATGGGTCGGATCGATATCGACATGGCTGCGGATATGGGTGCCACCATTGGCGACGAGCCCGATCGCATGGCGCATGGACTGGCGATGCGGGTCGATGCCGATCTCGAGCCGGTTTTCGCGCTCGAAATCGATCCGCTCGCGCAGGATCGCCGCGCGGTTGTTGACGTGCCAGGGCATACCCCAGGTCGTCTTGTCGAGATGGGTGTGGGCGTCGATCAGGCCGGGCACGACGATGGCGCCCTCGCCATCGTCGACGGCCATGCCGGGCGCAGCCGCGAATGTCCCGAAGCCGGCAATCTTCCCGTCCTTGATAAGGATGTCGCAGCTTTCACCGGCCATCGGCCGGACATTGCGGAGCAAGAGATCGTGCATGGAACTTACCTCAGTTTCGGATTGAGCGCATCGCGCAGCCAGTCGCCGAGCATGTTGACGGTGACGACCAGCAGGCAGAGTTGAACGACGGGGAACAGGACGATCCACCATGAACCGGAAAACAGGAACTGGTTGCCGATGCGGATCAGCGTTCCGAGCGAAGGCTGGCTCGGCGGCATGCCGATGCCGAGGAACGACAGCGTCGCCTCCGTCAGGATCGCCATGCCGAAATTAAGCGTGGCGGCGACCATGATCGGCGTCAGCGTATTGGGCAGGATGTGATGGGCCATGATGCGCCGCGCCGGCACGCCGATAAGCTTTGCCGCCGACACATAGTCCTTGCCGCTTTCGACGATCGCCTGGGCGCGTACCGTTCGCGCATATTGCACCCAGGCAGACAACGCGATGGCAAGAACCAGCACCGCAGACGCCCCGGCATCGCGCAGGTATTCCGGGAGCATCTGGCGCACGACAGTCGATACAAGGATGGCGACAAGGATGGTCGGGATCGACAGCGTGATGTCGCCGATACGCATGAGCAGATTGTCGATGAAACCGCCGAAATAACCGGCGACCAGACCGGCAGTCATGCCGATTACCAGCGACAGCGCGACCGAGGCCATGCCGATGACGATGGAGATGCGCGTACCGTAGAGGATCGCCGAGAGCATGTCGCGGCCTTGCGTATCCGTGCCGAGGAGATACGGCATTTCGCCACCCTCCTGCCAGATCGGCGGCAACTCGGCCTTCCACATATCGAGCGAGGCCCCGTCATAGGGATTCTGCGGCGCGATCAACGGCGCAAAGACCGCCGTCAGGATCAGGATCGCCAGAAGCAGGGCGCTGATCTTTGCCGACCTGCTCTGGGTGAAGGACCACCAGACATCGCTGTTGCGGATGCGCTTCATGAGCGAAGGGCGGGTGGCCTTGGTCGTTTGCAAAAGTTCCGTGGTCATCGAACCGGCTCCCGTTTCTTAGCGTGCGGTGCGCAAGCGCGGATCGATTACCGCATAGGTGATGTCAACCATCGTGTTGAGGACAACAAAGATGAAGGAAATGATGCAGAGATAGGCGGCCATGACCGGGATATCGAGGAAGGTCACGGCCTGGATGAACAGCATGCCCATGCCCGGCCACTGGAATACGGTCTCGGTGATCAGCGCAAAGGCGATCAGCGAGCCGACATTCATCGCCGTCATGGTCACTACGGGCATAAGACAGTTGCGCAAGGCATGACGGAAATAGATGCGCCAGCGCGGAATGCCGCGGGCACGGGCGAATTTCACGAAATCGGAGCGCAGCACTTCCAGCATCTCCGCCCGCACAAGGCGCATCACAAGGGTGATCTGGTAAAGCGACAGTGCAATCGAGGGCAAGATCAGCGCTGCGCGGCCGGAGGGGGTGAGCAGTCCGGTCGACCACCAGCCGAGCTGCACCACGTCGCCGCGACCGAAGGCGGGGGCCCAACCCATGATCACCGAGAAGACGAGGATCAACAGGATGCCGACGACGAAGCTCGGCAGCGACACCCCGACAATGGAGAGGAACTGCAGGCCCTCCGCGTACCATTTTCCGCGCCTGATCGCGGTCAGCACGCCGAGTGGGAGACCAACCACCAGCGAGATGATGGTCGCCACCAGAACCAGCTCAAGAGTGGCGGGAAAGCGCTCCGCAATCAGCGGCAGCACCTTCTGGCCGTTACGATAGGAGACGCCGAAATTTCCCTGTGCCGCATCGGTGACAAAGCGGACATATTGTATCACCAGACCGTCGTTAAGACCGAGGCGGTCGCGCAATGCATCCTTGTCCGCCTGCGAAGTCTGCTCGCCCACCATCAGCTCGACGGGATCGCCCGCGAGCCGGAAGATCAGAAAGGCAAGCAGGGCGACGGCAAGCATCACCAGGATTGCATTTCCGAGGCGCTTGATGATGAAAACCAGCATAATGACCTCTCGACGTCGCTCCGGCCTCCGGCAGATTCTGCCCGGACGGTTCGATCAATGACATTCAAAGTTGGGGAATGTTATTCTGGGGGCACATGCCAGGGCACAACCGGCCGGCACACAGTCCAAACCGCAGCGGCCTCAGCCACCGCACGACGAGCGCCCCTCACACACAACCTCCCTTGTTCTCGTCATCCGGCATTAAATCAGGGTTTCGAATCTTGTCAACTTCATTGTAGACAATTTACGGGGGCCAATACGTCATTTCCTCAACATTCTTTGTCGAACTTTTCTGTCCACAACGGATAGCCCGGCGAAAACAGTGCCTCCACCGGGGGATGCTCCCAGCTTCTTTCAGGATACTTCGCAAGAAGCCCCTCGAACTGGCTTTGCGCCTGCTTGCGCGCCGCGCGCATGTCGAAGCCCGCCAGCCTTCCTTCCAGCATGGAAAGCCGGCCGTCGACGAAGACGGCCTGTGTGACCTTGCCTGAACCGCCGAGCACCAGCGTCGTGATCGGATCGACGCTGGGTGCCATGTAAAGATCGTCGAGACGGAACACAGCGATGTCGGCACGGGCGCCGGAGAAAAGCCTGCCGATATCGGTTCGGCCGAGTGCTTTGGCGCCGCCAAGTGTTGCCGCGTTAAACAGGTCGGCGGAGAGCACCGCATCGGATTTCTTTTCACTGATGCGACAGGTGACGAGCGCCATCAGCAAGTTCATGAGCATGTCGGGCGGCGCCGTATCCGTCGCCATGCCGAGATTGATGCCGAGCCTGTGACAGGCGGCGAAGGAATTCAGAACGCTGCCCATGCGGGCTGAAACCATCGGTGAATGGGCAATGGAAACGCCATTGATTGCGTAGAGCCGAAGGTCCTCGTCTGTTGCATGGGTGCCGTGGGGCGCTATCAGCCGCTCGCTGAGCAGGCCATGGCTTGCCATCCAGCCCGGCCCGGTCGAACCATGCAGGGTCCGCATGGTTTCGAGTTCCGCTGGCCCCTGAGCCATATGCAGCCGCACCCGGCAATTAAGATCGCCGGCCGCCGCCATGGTCCGCTTCAGAAGCTCCAGCGTGCAGGTCTCGACGCGATCCGGCGCGAGCATGCCGTTGACAAGGCCACCGTAGCGGTCCTGCTGCCGCTCGATAAAGGATATCGCGTCGTTGAGGCCGGCGAGCCCCCTCTCCTCGTCGAAGACCGGCACCATCCGCCCCGGCCCTTCCAGCACCATGCCGCCGGAGCGATAGGCCGGGCTCAGGAAAACCCGAAGACCCAGCTCGCCCGCCGCATCAGCAGCCGCGTCGAACTCGGCGACCGTCTCGGCCCATTCGCGATAATAGAGCGAGGCGACGGGTGCAGCCGTGGTGACGCCGTTCAGAAGCTGGAGGCCGAAAGAGAACTTCTTTTGAAAAGCCAGTTCTTCTTGGCTGTACATTTCATAAGGCCCGCGCTCGACATAGGAACGCGGCCAGATGCGGCCCCTTGCCCATCCCGGCTGGTTGTCGAGAACCAGCGTATAGGTGTCGAGATCGGAGAGCGCATCGAGGTCGATCAGGCCGGGGCTGATCAGAGCCGTGCCGAAATCGATGCGGCGGGCAACCTCCCCCAAAAAGCACGGCCCGGCATAGATGACCGCGCCGTCTTCCATCACAATCTCGCCGCGTGGCACGAGACGGTGGCCGCCCTCGCGCCAGGCCAGCAGCCAGTCGGCCGTCAGCAGTGTGCGGCCTGCCGGCCGTTCGCCGACAGTGAGTGTATGGAGAACATCGGATGTCATGGCATGTCCGGCTGATACGTTCGAAACCATATAAAAAGAGCGCCTCATGCGGTCATGAGACGCTCTTTTCCTGTCAAATATTCAGGCGATCGCCTTACTTGCCCATCTGGGTCAGCCAATGGCGCGGCTTGTTGTCAGCGCGGAAGTCGACGCTTTTGACGGTTCCGAGCATGGCCCAGGCGATCGGCTGCTGGTGCAGCGGAATCAGCATGACTTCATCCTTGGCGATCTTCAGCGCCTGACCTTCGAGCGCGATACGCTTGGTGCTGTCCGGCTCCTGCGCAGCCGCGGCTACCAGCTTGTCGAGCGCCGGGTTGGACCAGTTGCCATAGTTGGAGACGCCCATCGCACCCTGTTTGGTCGACAGCACCTGCGCCAGCAGCGAATATGCGTCGAGCGTCGGCTCGTTTGCCCAGCTGAGGTTGAACATATCAGCCTTGCCGGCGCTACGCTTGGGCGTCTGCACGGCGCGTGGCGCGATATCGATCGTCGGGTTGAAGCCGCCACGCTTCATCATGTTGGCGACGCCCGAGCAGATGTCTTCTTCGTTGATGCTCTCGTCGTTCATGCAGGTATAGGTGAACGCGAGATCCGACTGGCCGGCCTCAGCGAGCAGCTTCTTCGAAAGCTTCGGATCGGACGGCTGGAAGGTATCGAGCGACTTGTCGTAGCCGGAGATTTCCGGTGCGATCAGCGAGCCGGACGGACGGGCGAGCCCACGCATGACCTTCTTGTTGATCAGCTCGCGGTCGACGGTGGCTTCGACGGCCTGACGCACGCGGATGTCGTTGAAGGGGTTCGGGCGGCCGTCTTCCAGCTTTTCCTTGCGGTTGAAATTGAGGAAGACAGTGCGCAGTTCGGTACGCTTCTTGACAGTGATGCCCGACGAGGATTCAAGCCGCGGCAGGTCCTGGATAGGCGCGGAATCGATCAGGTCGATCTCGCCGGAGAGAAGGGCCGCGACGCGCGTTGCAGCCGAGGTGATCGGCATGAATTCGATGCGGTCGAGATTGTGCTTCTTTTCATCCCACCAGCCTTGATTGGCAACGAGAACCGTTTTGCTGTCCGGCACACGGCTTTCGAGCTTGAACGGGCCCGTGCCGTTGGTGTGCATGGTCGTGTAGCCTTCGGTCTTCGTGGCAACGTCCGTCGGCTTTTCGCTGTTGTTGGCCTTCAGCCAGCCGGCATCGAAGATGAAGATGTTGGTGATGTCGTTGAGGAACAGCGCGGTGGGCGCGGTGACGGCGAGATCGACGGTGTAGTCGTCGACCTTGGTGACGCCGGCAAAGAGCGGGATGTTGCCGCGCAACGGCGAGGTCTGATCAGAAACGCGGGTGAAGGAAGCGACCACGTCGTCGGCCGTGAAATCGGCGCCGTCGTGGAACTTCACGCCCTTGCGCAGGGTAAAGCGCCAGGTCTTGCCGTCAACCAGCTTCCATTCGGTGGCGAGTGCCGGTTCGATCTGGAAATCCGGCCCATACCGCACCAGGCCCTCATAGATATGGTTGAGGAACGCGAGGTTCGAGGTCGATGGCACCGAATAGGGATCGAGCGAGTAGAGGTCGGCCCGACCGCCCCAGCGAAGTGTCTCTGCACTGGCGGGCACAGCGATGGCAGCCGCGGCAAGCGCGGCAAGAATGAAGCTTTTTACACGGGACATGTTTCCCCCCTTGTGGATCGTTGTTGGGTCCGGGGCTGCGAAACCCTCAGGCGAGAGGGAGTATTGTTTCGTCGACCTCTATTGTCAATTATATTGTTGACAATTATCGTAAGCAAAAATCGGCATGAACATCGCCAATGGCGGTGGTTACGAAATGAGGAGAAAACCGGATGGGGAACTTCCTGCTGCTTCACGGCACGATCGTGACCGTAAATCGCGAACGGCGCATTATCGAAGACGGCGCGCTGGCCATCACGAATGACAGGATCGTCGACATCGGCACAGCCGAAGATCTGGTAGGGCGACACGCGGACAAGCAGGTCATCGATTGCCACGGCAAGCTCATCATCCCCGGCTTGATAGATGCCCACGGCCATGCCGGTCATGCACTGATCCGCAGCATCGCCGCAGACACCAATTCGATGTGGATGCGTGTGGTCACCCCGACCTACTACCACTATGTGACGCGCGACTACTGGTATGCCGACGGCCTCGTCTCCGGCATCGAGCGGCTTCGCGCCGGGGTCACGACCGGTGCCAGCATCATCACCTCGATGCCGCGCGCCGACGATCCCGTCTTCGCCATCAATCACGCCCGCGCCTATAGTGAGATCGGTCTGCGCGAAATCATCTGCGTCGGCCCGTCGGGCCTGCCCTGGCCGCACCCTGTGACCCGCTGGGAGAGTGGCAAGCCTCAGCGGCGCAACATTGCTTTCGAAGAGATGATGGAGGGCACGGAAGCGGTCATTGAGACCCTGGACGGAAGTGCTGGCGGCCGTATCAAGGTGTTCGTGACACCCTTCACGATCGTCCCCTCCGTTGAGCCGTCGAACGCATCGACCCCGGATCAGGCGGTGAAACTCACTGAGAACGATCGGGTGCAGGCCCGCCGCGTGCGGGAACTAGCCCGCAAATGGGGTGTCCGACTGCATTCCGACGCCTTTGCCGGCCAGATTCGCATGGCCTTCCAGGACAAGGAAAATGCGCTTTTGGGGCCGGATATCCACCTCCAGCACTGCTGGGGCATCTCGCATGAGGAGATAGACATCCTCGCCGAGACCGGCACCCACGTCACGCACGCCCCACCTGGCCGCTCTACACCGATCATGGAGATGATGTCCAAGGGTATTCGCGTCGCGATCACCACCGACGGCGCGGCGCCGAGCCGACACTTCGACATGCTGCAGACAGCAAGGCTCGCGCAGTTCACCCAGCACCTGCTCCACAACCACGACCGCTACCTTCTGCCGCCCGGCAAGATCTTCGAGATGATCACCATCGATGCGGCCCGCGCCATCGGCATGGAGCATGAGATCGGTTCCCTGGAAGTCGGGAAGAAGGCGGACATCGCCATCATCGATATGCGCAAACCGCATCTCATGCCAATGTGGATGCCCGTGCATCGGCTGGTCCACCAGGCACTCGGCAGCGACGTCGATACCGTCATCGTCGACGGCAAAATCCTCATGGAAGCGGGCAAGGTACTGACGACCGACACCGATGCAGCGATCTCCTTCGGCCAGGAGGAGGCGCTGGCGCTCGTCGCGCGTGCCGGTCTAAAGGACCATATGCATGACCCCGGATGGGGCAAGGTGCTACGCACCTTCGACGCACCCGTCATTCCGCCCCAGCCGCCTGAATTGTGACCGTCCGAACGGTTGGAACACAGCTTCGCAAAAGAGCTGCTAATGCCGACGACACTTTTTGCCAATCACTATCGAATATTGTAGACAAAACGCTGCGTATGCCCCGCGCAGCGTCATTGGCAACCAGGACCCGATCTTTCTCATGAACTGCTCATGCCCATTGCCGACCTGAGGCCCACCCCCTGGAAAATTCCAGCTGCTGCCAGCCCAAGATCGGGGTGCACGTCACATCGCACGGCTTGCGCTTGATAGCGGCAGCGATTTTGGGGCGAGCGAGGCAATTTTGCGACGCTGCGGGTCGTTGGCTTCGGCCTTTCGGCAGCAATACGCCTGAGCGTCCTTCAAGGCTGCAACCGCCCCGTCATAGTCGAGCATCGTCGGACGACCCCCCTCGACAACGCGTGCGCCATCGACATAGACCGCTTCCACCGCCCGTTCGGCAGCACAATGGATCAGGTTGCGCAGCGGATCATAGACCGGCTGCATGGCGTGGTGGTTGAGGTCAATGAGGGAGAAATCAGCCTTGGCTCCCTTGGCGATACGGCCGAGATCCCCTCTTCCAAGGGCTTTAGCCCCGGCAAGAGTTGCGACCTCAAGGATGCCTGCGGTGTCTATGTCAAACACCGATTTTCCGGCAATGCGCGAACAGATCAGCGCTCGCCGCATTTCCTCGAGCATGTTGAAGGGATAACTGTCGGTGCCGAGCGCGACATTGACCCCATTGCGCCGATAACGCCCAACGGACTCCAAAGTCATGCCGCTGCGCGAAAAGGTCACCGGGCAATGGGCAACGGTCGACTTGCGCTCGGCAAGCAGCTGGAGGTCGAGTTCGGTACGCTGCCGCGTCCATGAATGGCTGTCGATAAAGATGCAGTGTCCGATGATCAGGTTCGGGCCCAGAATGCCCAGGCGTTCCATATACTGCACCGCTGTCAGACCCGTTCGACGCAACAGTTCTTCATGTTCGGTCATTGTCTGGGCGGCGTGAATGGTGATCGGAATGCCGCGTTTATGCGCCTCCTGTGTTGCATCAACCAGCAGTTCTGGAGAGCAGGTTTCGATTTGTGATGGCGCAACGATGCCGCCGAGCCGGCCGCAGGCGTGCGCCCGCGCTTCATCGACCAGTTCAAGCGCACGGGCAAAGGCATCGCGACCCCTGGCCTTGTCCCAGTTGAAGTCGAGGCGATGACTGTCGACAACGTGCCACTGGGCTTCGCGAAACCCCGGTGCGACATAGGCGCGCGCGCCGCTCTTTGCCAGCGTTGGCAGCCATTTGGCGTGTGGAGCGGCGATATCCAAAAGTGTGGTCACGCCACTGCGCATCAGATCGCCGACCATCACCGTCAGGGCTGCCTCAAGCGAAGTATCATCGATATCCAGGAGCGCCGAATACTCGTACAAAGCATTACCCCAGAGCGCCTGTGTGCCCTGGTCGTCGAAGATGCCTTTGGCCACGGGTTCGTCGCCCGAATGGCAATGCACATTCACCAGCCCCGGCATCACCATGCGGTCGCGACCATTGATTTCGGTCGCGGCGGGACCATCATAGTTGCCCCCCACATGCACAATGCCGGTTTCATCAAACGCGACGTCGGCGTCATGCATATAGACATGGGTGGCCGTGGCTGCATCGAATGCCACAACGGTATGGGCCTTGCGGATAGCGGTGACGGTCTTATTCATGGGTCGTCCTGAAGTGCTGTTCGAGAAAGCGGCTGTAGATGCCCATAAAGGCGCTGAAAAGAAAATAGACTGCTGCGGCAAACAAGTAGCCTTCAACCACGGCGATGCCTTGCCATTCCGGCGAGCGGAGGGCGGAGCGCATGGTGTCGAGAAAGTCGAGGAGACCGATGATCGTCACCAGCGTGGTATCCTGGAAGAAGCCGATGAACAGGGCCACCAACGGCGGGATTACTTTGCGCAACGCCTGAGGCAGTACGATCTTACGCATGGACTGCCAGTAGTGCAGACCGAGCGATTGTCCGGCTTCGATTTGACCTTTCGGCACGCTCTGCAAGCCGCCCCGCACAATTTCTGCGATATAGGCGGCGGCAAAAATGCTGATCGCTAGCTGCGCGCGAAGGAGTTTATCGATGGTCAAGCCATCCGGCATGAACAACGGCAGCATGACGGTCGCCATGAACAGTATGCTGATGAGCGGAACGCCGCGCACCATTTCAATGATGCTCACGCCGAGAATTCGGATGACCGGAAGACTTGAGGCTCGTGCGAGTGCAAGGGCGATACCAAGGGGCAAGCCGGTTGCTAGTCCGATGAATGACAACATGAAGGAGAGCGGCAAGCCGCCCCATTGCGCCGTCGGTACCCGTGTCAGACCGAAGAAACCGCCGGCCATCACAATGTAAAGTGCCGGCAATACAAGGAGGATCCATGCCACAAGAAGGCTGCGGCTCCACAAACGCGGTACCATCGAAATGCCGCAGGCGACAAGAAACAGCAGAACGGCCATCAATGGCCGCCACTGCTGGTCGAACGGGTAGAAGCCGAACAGGATGAAACGCAGCTTTTCCTGCAGAAAGGGCCAGCATGCACCGCTGGCAAGCTTGCAATCCGCGGGGGTGCCGGCAAACACCGCATTCAGAACCAGCCATGCGAAGGCGAGCTTGATCAGGGCGGCGATTGCAACGAGACTGGCAATCGTGATGAGCGCGTTGCCGGGCGTACCAAAATAGGCGGAAAGCTTGCGGGGAAAGTGGTCGTCGGCAGGATTGAGCTGTGAGCTTGTCGCGAGAGCGTCAATGTCGGCCATGGATCAGCGCTCCTTTAGCGCGACGCGCGCATTGTACCAGTTCATCAGCAGAGCGATCAGGATCGACAAGGAGAGATAGACGCCCATGAAAATGGCAATGGTCTCGATCGCCTGTCCTGTCTGGTTCATGACGGTATTCGATACCATCACAAGATCGGGATAGCCGACAGCGATCGCCAACGAACTGTTCTTGAATACGGTGAGATAGGTATTGGTCAGCGGCGGAATGATCAGCCGCAAGGCCTGCGGCAGTATGACAAGCCGCATCGTGCGGGAACGGGGAAGCCCGAGGGCTGTGGCTGCTTCCCATTGACCTTTGCTAACCGCCTGAATGCCGGCGCGAACGGTTTCGGCCACGGAAGCCGATACACTGAGTGCCAATCCGAACAGAAGAGCGACCAACTCCGGCCGAATTTGATAACCGCCCGCCAGCCGGAACTTTCCGACCCTTGGAGTGTCCCAGACGATGGCGATGTTCGACACCAGCGCGACTGCGATCAGCGGTAGTGCGAACGCAACGAGTGACAGCAGAAGGATCGGACGCTCCTGACCCGTCTCGCGGCGGCGGCGCAGCAGGAACGTTCTTGTGGCAATCGCTGCAACAATGCTTGTTACCAATGCTGCAGCAAGCGGTTCGAAGCCGGATTCGAACGCGATCGATGGCATCGCAAGTCCGCTGTTGGACAGAAAGAAACCGGGAAGAATCTCGATCGCCTGCTTGACGGGTGGAAATACCGAAATGATCAGCGCGTACCAGAGAAATAGATAGAGCAGCAGCGGAACGTTGCGCAGTAGCTCGACATAGGTCAGCATTAGACGCGATAGAACAGGATTGTGCGATAGCCGGCCAATGCCGACGAGCAAGCCCAGTATCGTTCCGAAAATCGCAGCTAGCAGCGAGACTTTGACGGTATTGATAATGCCGACAAGAATGGCCCTGCCAACCGTATCGGTTGGGCCGTAGGCAATCGAGGTTTCGGAAATGACGAAGCCGGCTTGTCGCCATAGAAAGTCGAAGCCGGTCGCTATTCCCTGTTTTGCCAGATTGTCCGATGCCGTACCGAACATTATCCACGCAATCAACAGCACCGCGACAATTGCAACCGACTGGTAAAAGAGCGCACGAATGCGCGTGTCATAGAAAAAAGACATGACTGCACGCTACGGACCTGGCGCAGGGACCTCAATCGCTTTTCGCGACATTGGCTCGGGCGCGTTTCGGTTTGACACTGCGCGCCAGAAATCGCGCACAGAAATCAGTCGCCTCAGCAAGGGGCCTCCGTCCCGACAGGAATGAGGCCCCCTTTAGGCATTAACGGAACGGCGGAGCGTAGAGCAGACCACCGGCGTTCCAGAGCGTGTTTGGCCCACGCGTCAAGCCGATGCCGGTAAGACTGCGATCGAACACTTCAGCGTAGTTGCCGACACTCTTGATGATGTTGTAGCCCCATTTGGTGTCGAGGTTCAGCATCTTGCCCAGATCCTCGTTAACGCCGAGCATGCGCTGGATTTCCGGATCTTCGCTTTTCAGCATTTCATCGACATTGGCCTGCGTAATGCCCTTTTCTTCGGCGGCCATCAGCATCCAGGACGACCAGGCAACGATATCGCGCCAATTGGAATCGTTCTGACGCACTGCTGGTGCCAACGGCTCCTTGGAAATCGTTTCCGGCAGAATGACGTAGTCATCCGGGTTGTTGGCAACGGCGCGGATCGCAGCCAGATCCGAGCGGTCGGAGGAAAGTGCCTCGCAACGACCGGAGAAAAATGCTGCGCGGTTTTCATCCGGGCTTTCAAACACCACCATTTCGAACTTGCCACCAATCGTGCGGAAAAAATCAGTCAGATTCTGCGCGGTCGTGGTTCCTGGCAATGTACAGATTGCCGCGTCCGTCAGGTCCTTGGCGCTCGTTACACCCAGCTTCTTAGGCACCATCAGGCCCTGGCCGTCGTAAAGGACGGTCGGGCCGAAATCGATGCCGAGGGATGTTTCGCGGGAGAATGTCTGCGTTGACTGGCGAGAAAGGATGTCGATTTCGCCGGATTGGACCGCCTGGAATCGTGTGTTGATGTTGGTGACGACGAAATCCACCTTTTCCGCATCGCCAAACACTGCGGCCGCGACGGCACGACAGATATCGACGTCGAAGCCGTGCATGCGTCCCTTGTCGTCAGGATAGGCAATCCCGGGGGTGCTGGTCGACACGCCGCAGATCAGCTTTCCGCGTTCCCGGACTGTATCAAGCGTTGTAGCAGCGTGTGCCGTTGTTGCCGCAAGGCCGATCGCAGCAGCCGTGCACAGGTGCAGAATTGTTTGTTTCATTTTCCTCTCCCATTGATCTCAGCAATTACCATTTCTCTGGTCGTCTGATTTGATCAGACGCTCCTCCCAGATCACACACGCCCCGGCGAAGGGGAACTGGATAACTGTGTGCAATTGTTGTATACGATGAATAAGAAATTTGCGCAAATGTATTGTATGCACTTTTCGCATGCATAAAATCTCATGGATAGATGGACAATCGGGATCAATTGTGAACACACAAGGCGCCCTGTAAGTAGATACTTGGAACCAGAGTTTTGTCGTCGCTGACGATTGAGGAGGTCTGCCTTGTCTGAACCATCGAGCCGCACCGATCATGTCTATCGGCTGCTTCGCCAGGCTATAATTGAGCAGGCATTGAAACCCGGCGTGAAATTGTCAGAGGATACGATTGCCGATCAATTCAAGGTTAGCAGGACGAGCGTACGCGGGGCCCTTGTCCGTCTCAATGCCGAGGGTCTTGTCGATCTCAAGGCCAATAAGGGAGCCAGCGTAGCAGAACCGACGCTCGAGGAGGCCAAGGATATTTTCTCCTTGCGGTTCATGCTCGAAACCGAAGTTGTCCGTCGACTTGTGGCCCGTTTCGATGAGAACCACGTTACTCGGCTAGAGGCCCACGTCAGAGAAGAAGAAGGAGCGCTAAAGAGCGACGGTCCACGCTCGATCCGACTGGCCGGTGAGTTCCATATCCTGCTTGCCGAATTGACGGGATCATTGGCTCTGACTCGGTTCGTGCGCGAAGTCGTATCCCGCTCCTCATTGATCCTCGCGCGCTTTGCCCGATTGCACTCACCCGAGTGCGCTGTTGAGGAGCACGTCCAGATCATTCGCGCGTTGCAATCCGGCAAAGTCGCTGAGGCTGAGAAGATTATGCTCGAACACTTGCGTGCGGTAGAACTGCGGGCGGAACTGGGATTCCAGACATCCGACCCTGACACAGCAGCGATCCTCCGCCACTATGCCGGTTCGAACCATCAATGATTGGCCGTGGGTGGCGCTGGTCGCATCTCGGTATTCGAGGGTTGCCGGATTTCAACGATGGCACGCAGTTTCGCTGTATCGCCCTGAAAGAATGTACGCTGTGGCCCCCGCAGGCTGGGAGTTCAAACATTCATGGGCTACCGAAAAATCGGTAATTGGAGCCACGACATAGCGGTGGCCGGGCGCGTCAGCCACCGCGTCGCAGTGATGTATCTTGACGAAATCGTCGAGATGGGCCCGCATTCTCAGACCATTCTTCGGCAATCCGCAGCCCCCCTCTACCCGCAGATCGCTGAGCGCGGTTCCTATTGCAGATACCGCACACCGCTATGGTCACAGATTAACGCGGGGCGACGAAGCTCCGCGGTTACCATCCACCGCTTGCGCGCCACCTGAGCCTTCGTCATGCCATCTCGTCAAGGTGGGCAACACGTTCTACCGTTAGAGCGTCAAGCCACGCCCTGCCCGGTCGCAACGAGCGCGCCCAGGATCCCTTGGCGAGTTTTCGTTGCGCTCCACGAGAGCGTCACGCGCCTTGTCCGCATTGCGCTGGCGGAGCACCCCACGATGCGATGGTGCTCATCATTGGTTTCCGGATTGATGTCGCGCTCGCGAGCGCCCACGTAAGCGAGCCGAGCACATTCATCGAGATGGCTCATCACCAGGGCATAACGGCGCGGATTGCGCGATCCAACTCACGCGCAGCATCATCCAGATTTGGCATATTTCCAGAAGCGCCCTTTGCCCTCGATTATCCACGATAAAGACTCCTCGATCCGCTTGACGCGAGTTCCATCAGTTTTGGCCTCGCCGATCCAGATATTATATTCCTTTTGAAACGAAGCCGACTTGCTGTCGAAAATCGCCTTGATCTCGGGCGTGGCAGCGAGCGCCGCAGCGAAAGCGGCAGGTATTTCTATCTCCTTGGGGTCTTTAGACTCTCGCGGCGGGAGTTTCACGCCGCGGTCATTGAGCGACATCGCTTCCTTTATCCAAGCAATCAGCTCGGCGTCGGGGGGCAGGGCGGCAAGGGTCCTAAGGTTGCCCATGAAGCGCTTCGCGGCGGGCAATTCTGCATTCCGCCTGAGCCGCGCATCGGCCATCAGAGATTCCTTCCAGAAGCTGAAAGAGCAGTGCTTGTTGTAGGCCGCGAAGATGCACATCACTTCGCCCCTGTAGTCAAAATGAGGAATTCCCCATTTGACCTCCTCCGCGACTTCCGGGCAGGTCGCGTGGATGACGCCGCGCAGGTGCGCAAGGATTGGCTTGGCGAAGTCTTCAGCCTGTCCAGCGTAAGCATTGACCTTGGGATTGTGGTTTGGCCTGACCATCGGATGGCTCCTTTCGATGAGATGTTTTTATACAACGCCAGGCGCGCAGGACATGTCCATCCACATCGCTTCCCAAACATGGCCGTCGGGATCGGCCAAGTTGCGGCTATACATGAAGCCAAGGTCCTGTTTGGGGTTAATGTCCGCTGTCCCGCCATTGGCCGGTGCAGCTTTGTTCATCGCGTCCACCGCATCGCGGCTGTCACATGAGATCGCCAGCATGACTTCGCTCGACGTCGCTGGCGGAATAGGTCGGCTCGTGAAGGTCTGCCATTTCGCATGGGTCAGGAGCATCACGTTGATGCTCTCAGAGACAACCATGCAGGCCGCCGTGTCATCACTAAACTGCGGGTTGTTCGTGAAGCCGATGGCTTCATAGAATGTCCTCGAGTTCGCGAGGTCAGCAACCGGCAGGTTCACAAAAATCATTCTGGACATTCCTAGTCTCCTTGTGAGGTGTGGTATGAACGACCCGTGTTGACGTTGCGGTCTAAGCCGAACTGCGATTGGCGCGTTGGCTTAGCCAGATACTGCCAATAACGAAAACGACACCGGTGATTTGAGGCACGGTCAGTGTCTGATTCAAGAGCACCCAGCCAAGCAGCGCAGCGGTCACGGGGCTGAGAAAAAGAAGCGATGACGCAACTGCAGACTCCAGTCGCACAATTCCCCGAAACCAGAGGACATAAGTCAAGGCCGCACCGATCAGCCCCAGCCACACCAGTCCAAGCAGGTTGGCCGCGGTCGGGAGTGGGATGGCCGGTTCGAAAAGCAAAGCCACCGGAACGAGAAGGAGACCACCGGCAGTCAGTTGCCATGCTGTAGAGGTGAGCAGCGATACTGACGATTGCCACTTGCGGGCCAATACGTTTCCAAGGGACATGGAGGCCGCCCCGGCGAGGCCGGCGGCAACGCCCAGCACATCGAGCGTCGCGTTCGGGGTTAGCACCAACAATCCGACACCGCCGATCCCGACAAGAGCGGCGAGGATCGACAACGGGCGGGCAGGGCTGGCAAGCAAGATAGAGGCAAGGAAAATCACGATCAACGGTTGGACCGCTAGCACGGTTGCGGCCACCCCGCCTGGAAGGCGGTAAGCCGCGACGAACAACATGCTCAAGAAGATCGAGATGTTGAGAGCCCCGAGGACAAAACTACGAAACCACCAGATGCCCGCTGGAAGTTGCCGAACGATCCCGAGCAGTAGCAATCCGGCGGGCAAGGCTCGCAGCATTGCCACCGTCATCGGGGAAAAGCCCGGCAGGAACTCGGTGGTGACGATATAGGTGCTGCCCCATATGACGGGCGCAACTGCCGTAAGCAACAAATCGGAACCGCGCGGTTTCATGAGATTTCCAGAACTTCGGCAAGCGGTCGGCGGGGCTTTTGCGGCCAGTTTCCCGGCGCAGCGCGGCCGACTGCGACGAGCATCACGGGCACTTCATTCGACCCAAGACCAAACTCGCGCGCCACGCCTTCGGCATCGAACCCGATCATCGGACCGGAGACGAGGCCCAGCGCTTCAGCTGCAAAAATCAGCGTTGCAGCGCCAAGGGTTGCAGAACGCACGGCTTCATCGCGGGCTGTCTGAGGATCGGCGTATTGTGCACGAGCGCCTTCTTGCCAGCCCGAAGCCATAACCGCCGGCATGAATCCGGCTTCCACAAAGGGAAGCAACCTTGCAGCGAGAGCGGCGTGGTCGGGCAGTACGCCGCATACGATGAAGGTGACGGCGGCCTCCTGTATCTTGGTCTGGCCATAGGCGAGGCTGCGCAATCGCGTTTTTGCTTTCGGCGCCCGCACCGCGATGAACCGCCAATTCTGAAGGTTGTAGGCTGTTGGCGCGCGCGTTGCGAGACGTGCCAGTTCCTCGACCTCGGCATCCGTTAATGCGTGCGAGGCATCGAACAGATTGGCCGACACACGTCGCTCGATGAGGGAGATTGTGGGATTGATCATTATGCCATTCCAAACTGAGAAAGTTGTTCGAAAGCAGATACAGAATTCACCAATGGACGATAATATGCCACGCTTGAAAGATATTATTCACTGAGAGAGAATGGTGTGATGGATCGCCTTACCGCCTTGCAGGTCTTCCGCCGTGTGGCCGAACTCAACAGCTTTGCCGAAGCCGGACGGCGGCTCGGTCTCTCCGCTCCCGCGATCAGCAAGAACATCGCCGAGTTGGAGGCGCATTTGGGCGTGCGGCTCATCAACCGGACCACGCGGCGTATGGCCCTGACCGAAGAAGGCAGAATCTATCTGGAGCATGTCACATACGGGCTCGATGCGCTGGCTAGGGCGGACGATGTCTTATGCCCCATCAAGACGGCACCGAGCGGCACGGTGCGGGTCAGCGCGCCTATGACTGTCACGTTGACACGGCTTTCGGCTGCTATTCCTGAGTTTCTATCGCGCTATCCCGATTTGAAACTCGACCTGCATCTTGATGACAGGCGCGTCGATATCGTTGGAGAGGGGTTTGACCTTGCCATTCGCGGCAGCGACAATCTTGAGGATTCCAGCCTGGTCGCGAGAAAGCTTGCGGTCATGACGCACGTGCTCTGCGCAGCTCCCTCTTATTTTGAACAGCATGGCCGTCCCAAAACGCCTTCCGATTTGAAGGTATTCAACTGCATCCGATTCAGCCTCTCAGGGCATACGGACATATGGGAGTTCCGCAAGAACGGTCGCACCGAGCGGATTGCCGTCGACGGACGATATTCGGTCTCGTCGAGCCTTGCTGTGCGCGATGCGTTGCGCGCGGGCTTCGGCGTCAGTCTGATCCCACATCCCTACGTCGAGAGCGACCTAAAAGCAGGTCGGCTCCAATCGGCTCTGGATGACTGGAGCACGGTCGAAACCACACTGTACGCGGTCTACCCGGCCCGGCAGCACCTCGCCCCAAAAATCCGCATCTTCCTTGATTTCCTGGTCGAAGAATTTGCCCGGGACCATGGTGCTCATGGTTCTTCGACGTGAGCCCTCAGCGAGGTGCTCTGGTTCGCAAAAGCTATCTCAATGACATTTATACTTTGGGGCGAGGAGGAGCGCGAGGGACAGGTCCAAGGGATCTTCGCAAGCGGTTCGCCCAGCGCCTCGAGCGCGGCATTGCCGCCGGCCAGCTGCGGGCTGTCCCACGCTTGCCGCCAGACGCGCCCGCTTTGTTCAAAATCCAAGAAATTTCCCATGCCAACGGCAACACGGCGATACCAGATCATACCTTCGAACAGGCGCGAGCCGATGACGTTTGCACGATACGCCACATATCGCATGACCGGATCCAGAAACGTGCCGAAGGATTGAGGCGTCCTCGCTCGCGATCCTTAGGCCAAGCGGCCAAGTTCTTGACGGCTTCCTGTCGAGTGGATGAGATCAACGCAAGCATCCGGATAGCTTGCAAGCACCTGCCTGATCGAGGCGACGTCCATCAGATTGAAAGCCGTCGACAGCGCGTCGGCGGTGACGGCGTTGTCGGCTATCACGCTAACGCGCCGATAGCGCTTTAGCGCGGCACCAGCCCTTGGGTGAAGGATGTGCCCGAATCTTCCGGCCTGATCGAACACAAAGCCGGCAGATCCCGACGTAGCGACCGCACGGTTGACTATCGAAAGCACCGCGTCTGGCTCTGCGCTGTCTTGTGTGGCCGCCAAACCGATCCGCCAGGGTTCTCCTCCTTTCTGGGCGCCAATGGCACGCTCTTCGCCCATGTCCACCAAGCTGCTTTCGACGCCAGCGTCGCGCAGTATCTCGACAACCCGATCGGTGATGAACCCTTGAGCCACTCCATTTAAGGTAATGGCCATTCCTCGACGCGCGAACGCTACGCGGCCAAATCCAAACTTCACGCCTCCGAATCCGACCTTATCCAGACGATCTCCTAGTACCGTCGCGTCAGGCCCACGCTCATCGGCGCCGGCTTTCGCGAAATGATCCCGGTAAAGCTCCCACAGTGGCTGGACGGTCGGATCGAAAAGGCCGCCAGTCGCCTCCCAGAATCCGAAGCACGCATGGAGCAACGCCAGCATTTCCGGTTCCGGCGCGGCAAGGCCGCCTGCCCGGTTCAATTCGACGAGGTCCGAATCGTCACGATAGAGGCTGAACATCCTCTCGAGCCGCGCGACTTCCGTCACGACCAACTCTATCAGTCGATGAGCCCTTGCCGGGTCGTGGTCGTTCAATATCAACTTCGCTGGCGCGCCCAACGCCTGACCGCTCCACACGAAGGCCGACGGAGAGGAACCGGCCAAGCTGCTGGAGCAAAGCAGGGGCAGCCCGGCCACGGCTGCGAAGATTCCTATTGCACGCCGTCTCGTCACCAACTTAGCCATCAGTTCGGCTCCCCGCGTTTACCGGGGTGTCTGGTGTCGCCAGAACGTCGCTGTCCTCGATCTCCTTTAAAACCAGCACTCGGCCGCCATTCCTGTGTGCAAAGGCATCCGCGTCCGCGCGCACCGAGAAAGGAACTGTCTCGGGAGCGCCCATGCCACCATGAACCTTGCTTCCCACGACGTAGAACGCTCGTTTGGCGTCTATCCAATTCTGACCGCCCGGATTTTCCCAACTCGAGGCATTGCTCATGTCCGAGACGTAGATCGCCGCGACATCCTTCGGTTCCTCGGGAAGTCTCGTGAAGGCGACCGCGTCGCGTGACGAGCTGAACCAGACGACCTTGCTACCGCCCCCGAGGATGATCTGACCCTTCGGGCCGGGGTGTTCGAGGACGTTCATTCCACAAAAGTGGTCCACGGCTTCAGATGTGAGTTCCAGCGGCTTTGGCACGGTCGTTTCGGCCTTCTCGCAGCCGGCGAGAAACAGCGCCGATAGCATGAATGAAATGGCGATGGTGCGGGTCATAGTTCTCTCCTGGAGAAACGAGCTATTGCGAGAGAAAGAGGAATGGCGGCCCACAGCAAAAGGGAAGCCACCAGCAACTGTGGCGTTAGCAATGAGCCGGCGGCAACGCCCGACATTGCCGACACCGATCCGGCCGCTTCTGATCCGAGGTTGAGCAGCCTGTAGGCATCCGTTGGGTTCGCCATGAGCAGGGCGCTCAGCAAGGCCGGCGAAAACCCCTCTCCCTTCGTGGAGACCAATGCGCCAAGCAGCCCCATGTCGTAGATGATCACGAAAAACAGCCAGATCCCCAGGGCGATCCCGCCCGCGGTGCTCCGCTGGCTGACAGAGGCGCTGACAAGGTACCCGATGGCCGTGAAAACCGCGCCCAGTAGTATGGAGGAGCCGATCATGCAGGCGAACGAAATCCAGCTACCTGCACTGACCGGAGTTCCTGCGGCAATCAGCGCGGCGCCAGCCGCGCCGTAGCCAACCAAGGTCGCGACAGAGAGGATGAGTGTATGGCCGATGAACTTTCCGAGGACGATTTGCCTGCGCCCGATGGGATAGCTCAACAGGAGAAGCAGCGTGCCGCGCTCCATCTCGCCGACGATGGCGTCATGCGCAAGGAGCAGCGCTATCAGCGGAACCAGGAAGATCGTCAGGCTTGCAAGACTGACGATGACGATATCCAGACGGCCCGCGCCGACGTTTCCAGTGGGCGCGCTTCCAAGGAACGACAACGTCAACGCCAGTGAGGCGAGAAGCAACGTCACCGCAAGGACCCATCGGTTTCTCAGGCCCTCCTGTATCTCCTTGCGCGCAATGATCACGATGTTGTTCATGGCCGTTGTCCCTGGGCTTGAAGGAAGTGCGCATAGACGTCGTCAAGCGTGGGCTCGATGATCGTCATGCTGGTCAGCGCGGCCGGATCCGACGTCACGGCGGAGAGCACCGCTATCTTGTCCCTGTGGTCAACATCGGCTTCCAGAAACTTGTCCTTTCTCTCGGACCACTTGATCGAGCCGTTCGCCCACGGGCTCGCCGCGCACGCGCTGCTCGGCTTGAATCTTATGTGGGTTGGAAGGCAGGCGATTTGGCGCAGCTCGTCGAGCGAGCCGTCGGCTATCTTGTGGCCGCGATTTACGATGACGACGCGTTCGGCCCGCTCTTCCAGTTCGCTGAGCGCATGGGAGGAAAGCAACACGGTCGTTCCCCTTTGCTTGAACTCCAGGATGAGGTCGTAGAAGCTTCGCCGGAGCGCCGGATCCAGACCGCTTGTCGGCTCGTCCAGGAGGAGAAGGCGAGGTTCTCCCAACAGCGCCTGGGCCAGTCCCAGGCGTTGTCGCATGCCCTTCGAATAGGTTCTCACCGGCCGGTCGGCGGCGCTTTTGGCCAGCCCGACCTGATCAAACAGTTTCTGACATTGATCGAAGGGTACGCGCTTCAGCCTGGCATAGAACGACAGGATCTCCCGGCCGGTCAGAGCCAGGTGAAACGAGACGCTCTCGGGCAAATATCCGACTTGCCTGCGGACGCTGAGGTTTCCCGATACCGGATCCTCTCCCAGTACCCGCACGGTGCCGTTCGTGGGACGAATGAGGCCCAGGATCGCCTTGATCAGGGTAGTCTTGCCCGCGCCGTTGTGGCCGACGAGTGCCACCAGTTCGCCTTCGTCCAGAGCAAACGAAATGTCTTCGATCGCCGCCACGTCTCCGTAGCGTTTCGACACGTTGTTCAGAGAAATTGTCGACGTCATCGCGTACCGTCCTTCGGGGCAGGAGGAGCCATCAGCGGCTTGCTGTCGATCACGCCGCCGGGGAGTAGAGAGGGAAACTGGGCCTGCGCCCAGCGAATGATTTGTACCGCGGGGCTTGTTGTGAGAACTTTGGCTTGCGGCGCCGTCCAAAGCACGGTGTCGACAATATCGTTGGGACGATAGGGACCGTCTCCAAGACCGTCGCCATCGAGGTCGAACGACGGGTTGTCGCTCCAGTAGTTTCCTCGGCCTTTCTTTGACCAGTCGAGATAGCGGGATCCGACGTATTTGACCTGGTTGCGATTGCCGACGAAGGAATTCCCCGTGATATCGTTCCCCTCGGATCCTGCGGTGAAGTGAATACCGACGGCGCAGTTCTGAAAGAGGTTGTCCTCCAGGACGTTGCGATTGGCGTTGTAGATGAACACGCACTTTTCGGGTCCAAGCATCTGCTGCCCCTGAGCGGGGCGGACTTCTCCGACGGGCATATCGGTGGTGTCGGTTCTGGTGCCCCCCATCGTCCATCTCTCGGATGGCTGGAGGCGGCCGACGACCTTGTTGCGTCGAACCGTTGAACTGTTGGCGAAATTGAGAAGCAGGCCGTGATCACGGTCGCCGTCTGACACGTTGTCAGTAATCGTCAGCCGGCTGGAAAACATGATGGCGTAGCCGACAAGATTTCCCTCGGAGACGTTCCCGGAAATCACGCTGTCGTTCGTGTACATGTAGTGAACGGCAAAACGGAGATTGCGGAATCGATTTCCCTTGAAGACGTTGTGCTTGCTGGCGTTCGTCGAGATGCCGTCCTTGCCGAAGCTAATCTTGTTGTCGACGATCTGGGCGCCTGGCGCGTTCCACAGTGAGACGCCGTTTCCTGCCTCGCTCATGCGGCCGGCCGTGAGCCCCTCGATTTCATTGCCCCGTGCGACAGAGCCGGCTGCCCCGTGGAGATATATTCCGTTCAAATTACCTATGATCAAGTTGTCCTCGACCACTGCGCCCGTCGCTGATTGGGCTACGAAAATGCCAGAATCAAGCGCTGCCAGATCGAGGCCAGAACCCTTTATCGTGAGGCCGCGAACCACGGCGTGGGGGGCCGTCAACGTGATCACGCTGCCCTTCTCGAGCCCCACAATGACAGTGCCCGGCACCCCTTCCAGAACGATCGGTTTTTTGATCACGAGCGGGCCAGGGTACGTGCCTGGAGCAAGCCTGATGGTGTCGCCGTCGGCAGACGCATCGAGAACCTGTTGGAGCGTGGCTGCGTCGGACGCTCTGACGTGAATCTCGCCATCGTTCGCGCGTGCCGGTATGGCGGTCGAGACGACCGCCATACCGAGGATCAATATTTTGCGAAGGGTAGGCATCACGCCGCCTTGGGCTCGACGAACATGCGGCCCTGCATTTCCATGTGCATCGCATGGCAGAACCACGAGCAATAGAACCAGTAGACGCCGGCCTTGTCGGCGGTGAAGGTGACAGAAGCCGTCGCTTGAGGAGCGACCTCCATCTGGATGCCGTAGTTCACGATGGAGAAGCCGTGGGTCAGGTCTTCAACATCGTCGATGTTCGTTACGTAGACCGTGACCTCGTCGCCCTCTTTGACCGAGAACGACTCGAGTCCGAACGCCGGCGCCGCCGAAGTCATGTAGACGCGGACCTTGTCTCCATCGCGGATGACATTGGAATCAGACAACAGATCGATGTTGTCCTTCTTGGCCTGCGCCACCGCATCCGCGAAGAAAATGTCGTCCCGGCTCCACACGCTGACAGGATTGATTTTTGAAGAGTGCACGATGGTTGCGTCGTGGGGCTCGGCAAAAGTCGGGTTGTCGTGGACGAGAACCATCTTGTCGCCGGAGATGTCTATAAGCTGATCGTTCTCGGGCTTGAGCGGGCCGACGTTCAGATAGCGGTCCTTCGAGAACTTGTTCAGCGATATGAGCCACTTCCCGTCCGCATCTTTCGTCTGGCCCATCGAAGTATGGTTGTGACCAGGCTGGTACTGGACATCGAGTTTCTGGCGGATCGGATCGACCTTCTCCCCCTTGAAGGCCCGAATGGCGTCTTCGATGTTCCATTTGCAGATCTGGCTGTCGATAAACAGCGTCGTGTAGGCGTTGCCCCGGCCGTCGTATGCGGTGTGAAGCGGCCCCAAACCGAGTTGAGGTTCGGCCACGACCGTGTCGCGCGGCTTGATCTTGTCGTCAAACAGGTCGTCGAACTTGCGGACGTCGAAGACGGTTACGGTCGGGGACAGCTTGCCGTTTGCGACCACGTGGATGCCGTCCGGCGCGGTGTTGATTCCGTGCGGGCTGTTGGAGACCGGAATGTAGCGGGTGAATGCCGAGCCATGGCGTCCGTCGAGAACTGGAACGCCGCCGATCTCCTTGAATTCGCCCTTGGCGACCGCGTCCTCGATCCGCTTGAGATTGAAGACGACGACCCAGTCCTGGTCCTTCGCCATGGTCTCCGGAAGGTTCACACCCTCTTCCGAGTTGTAGCACGTCGCAAAGCAATACTTGCCCTGATAATCGGCGTCGACGTTGTCGAGGTTGCCGTCCACCATGATCTGCCAGGCAACCTTCATCGTTTCGCCGTCGACCGCGGTGAAGATGGCATGATACTGCTTCGGGTCATCGAGGACCTTCCCGTCGTTCGGGATCGGAACGCGGTCCTCACCGTTGCAGAAGACGTAGCCGGTCTTCGGGTACTTCTGCACGCGCAGACCGTGAACTGTGTGCTGGTTGGGAAGTTCGATGATCTTGTCGCACTTCATCACGTCGAGACGGATTCTGCAGACACGGGTATTCGCCTTGTCGTTGGCGAAGAGATAGCGTCCATCATAGGTCCCGTCGGTGAAGGAAGGATGGGGGTGATGCAGGTCGCCATTGTGGTGGACGCCACCGCGCTTGGCGAGGAATTCGCGGGTTTGCGGAAGGAGGCCCTCGGTCAGTACCTTGCGGCTTTCGTTCGTGAGGCCCCATCCGGTTGCGCTGCAGCGGTTGTAGACCGGAATGCGCATCAGTTCTCTCATCGATGGAAGGCCGACGACGCGGATCTCACCGGACTGTCCCCCGGATACGAAGACATAGTATTCGTCCAGTTCGCCCGGCTTGACCTCGTGATCGAGACCTTCGGCGCCAGCGGGCGTCGCCGTGGCGCCCGAAAGCGTCAACGCCCCGCCCACGCCGGTCACGCCGGCTGCCGCGGCGAACGCCGTGGTTCCCAGTAGTTGCCGCCGATTGAACAGCGGGTGCTTTTCTTCTTTTATCATTGCCTTCTCCAATGTGAACATGTCAGGCCGGATGATCCGACGAGATTTCGGTTTTCTTGATAGGGGCGCCCCTGTAGGTCACTTCGACCTTCTGCTTCTTCGCAGGTGTCTCGCCCCTCGATTCAGGCGTCGAAAGCGCCATGAATTTCTCGCGCTTGAGCCGCACCTGGATCATGTGCGGGCAGCGCTGGTCGTCCTGATAAAGTTCCTGGCAATGCATGCAGTAGATGCATTCATTGACGTTGATCTGCCCTTCCGGATGGATTGCCTGAACTGGACACTCCTTGGAACAGCGCTGACAGGGAGAGCCGCATTCCGGCCACCGCTTGAGCCATTCGAACATCCTGATCCGACCCGGTATGGCCAGCGCCGCACCCAGCGGACACAGGTACCTGCAGTAGAAACGTTCGACGAAGAGACCTGCGACAAGCAGGGAGAGCGCAAACAGTACGAAGGGCCACTGGCGTGCGAATTTAAGAATGATCGCCGTCTTGAATGGCTCGATCTCGGAGAGTTGCTCTGCCAGAGCCATCGAGTAGAACGAGACACCGAACAGCCCGAGGAAAATGATGTACTTCACAGGCCAGAGGCGCTCATGAAGTCCCCATGGAAGCTTGATCTGAGGCACACCAAGTTTCTTGCCGAGGGAGTTGGTGATTTCCTGCAACGCACCGAAAGGGCACAGCCACCCGCAGAACGGGCCCCTCCCCCAGAACAGGAGTGCGGCCGCCCCCGCTGCCCAAAGCAGAAATATCAGAGGTGCGGCCAGGAAGAACTGCCAGTTGAAGCCCGAGACGACGGCATTCGCAAAGGTGAGGACGTTCACGACGGAAAGCTGTGCGTTCGCGTACCAGCCGAGCCAGACAAGCGTGAACAGAAGGAATCCCGTGCGAACGTAACCGAACAGCTTGGGCCTGCGCACCAGCCAGTCCTGGAAGAAGAAGATCCCGGTCAATGTGAGTACGGCGGCCAGGGTAACGGCGATCTTTGTTCTGCCTGCCTGCCAGATCGTGATCCAAAGCTCATTGTCGAGATCGCTTCCAGCGGCCTCGACAGGCGCGTCCTGAGACGGTGGCGCAGTTGCCGACGGCTCCGTCTGGTTCACCCGGTCAGTCTTCACATAGATGTCCGGCAGCGAGTATCCGATGTTGTAAGGCAGCACCGCCTTCTGCGTGCCCATCGTGCGCTGGACCAGTAGCTGAAGTTCGAAAGGCGCCGTCACGTCGAAGGTGAAATCCTTTGGCACCAGGAAAAGCGCTATTTCGCGCAGCTTCGGCGCGCCAGGGGCCGCGAGCGTCGGAATACGCGTATGGTCATGATCGTGGAAACGGACTCCCTGCCCGTCTTGAAGAAGTTCGATCCTGTCGAAAATTCCGCCTCTGACGTAGCCCGAGCCCTTGAACGAGTAGGCTCCGTCTCCCGCGACCAAAATCGCCGATTGGTCGGGTTTCAAACGGCTGCGCAGCCGGTCGTAGAGGGCGTCGCCCAGAAGGCTTCTGCCGATGACTGGAACGCTGACTGGGGCGACGTAGAGATCGATGAACCGTTCAGTGTCAGGTGCCGTCTCAGGATTGTTTGCGGCTGCATCCAGCTTGGCCGCCCGGAACGCCTCTGAAACCTCCCCGACGGTCAGACGCAGGCTCCGGATGGAGCCGTCTCCGACAAGCGTCTGCCAGTCCTCGTCGCCGGACTTCATACTATCAACCCTGCGTATGTCCACCATGGCCGGCGTTTTGGCGGCTTGCTCATTGTCCAGCCGGTGTGACCGAATAAGTTTGACCGCCGAGCGAACGACGCTGTCTCCCATGACCAGGACCGTCACCGTGGCACCGCTGACGATGTCGACCTGGGGCGGGCGGTCAAGGCCCGCGGCGACCCGTCCTAGATCCTTGCCGATGATCGAATTGAGCGCCGCGACCACCCGACCTTGCGGAATCCCGATCAGCACGATCGGCTCCTTGTGGTCTACAAGCTTGATTCCGCGGACAATTCCTGCAGATGTGATGCCAACCACGATATGGATGGGCTTGCCGGAATAGCCGGTCGACGCCGTAAAATCTGAATTAAGGTAAGCGTAGCCGAGCGGCGCGCCGTCTCGAAGAACCGGTGCGATTGGCGGCTCCCCTTGTGACGGGCCGAAGGAGTCGGCGCCCACGAAAAGCTCGGACGGCTGGACTTTCTGGAGATAGCTCGAAAGCTGGTCGCCTGCGTGGGCTGAAAGCGGCAAAAACAGCGCGGCCAGCGATACGAACAGTGCCCAGACCCACGATCGAGTGAGGAAAGTTGAAGGTGATGGCATGTCCCGGCGCGTCCCGTCGTTGGCGGTCAAGGTCGGGACAATAGTCGCCGGGCAACAGACACTCTTTGATGCTTATCAAACTCGAACCTGATCGTTCTGATATCCCTTGGCATCGAAACGGTGCCCGAGTGGAGGACAAGATGACGAACCTGATAAGAGAGCCAGCGCCGATCAATTCGATTGCCGCGCTGCTCGCCACGGCGAGGGCGATGGAACTGGAGGCAATCGAGAGCTACGAAGCGTTGGCGCAGCAGATGATGAGGGCGGAGAAGCCAGAGCTCGTGTCAGTCTTTCAAAGGCTCGCTGCCGAGGAGCGTCAACACCTCGCCTCCGTGGAGGACTGGCGCGATCAGGCCGAGGTCGCAAGCGAAGGTGTACCCGTCGTCTCGGAGGACGTGTTTGACGAGGAAGGGATGGATCTGGCGGACCCCGAACTCGTCTGCGCCTACCGAGCCTTCTCCGTGGCAGTCCGCAACGAAGAACGTGCGTTCCTGTTCTGGACATACATCTCCGCCCACGCTCCCACCGGGGAAATAAGCCAGGCTGCAGAGCGCATGGCGAGAGAGGAGCTGGGGCACATCTCAACCCTTCGCCGCGAGCGCCGGCTCGCCTTCCACTTGCAAAGACAGAGGAGCGGTCCAGGGTCCATCTCAATTGCACGCCTTGAGCGATTGCTCGAGCTCGCTCTTCAACGGCTGATACAGAACGACCGTCCAGGCTCCGAGAAATTGGCTGCTTTCGCACAGCAGGCATGGGAGCGCGCCGCGATGTCGGGGGACCGCATACTCGACTTCGATCGACCCGCGAACGTCGCGGGCATGTCGACCATGGCACTGACGGAGGCTCTTTTGGACTTCCACCTGGTCGAGGCCGAGCGTTCAAGAGATGAACAAGACCGAAATCGGGCACAGCTATTTGCGGGGCAGCTCGTTGCGACCCTTGTGGCCTTGCGACAGGAGACGGCGAGATAGAACTCCTGCCGCGCCGTCGTAGGTCAAGCGCGAGCGTTGTCGTCCTTCTCGTCTTCGACGCCCTTTTTGAACGCACGAATGCCATGGGCGAGATCGCCCATCAACTCCGGGATCTTGCCCTTCCCGAAGAACAACAGGACCACCACCAGGACTATCAGCCAATGCCATGCGCTGAACGAACCCATTTCGAAGACTCCACTACCGCTCTTTTTGAATCGTACACTCTCGGGCGGGTCGAAAGTGGCCCGACCATAGCGAGGTGCACCCACAACTCGTTGAGGTAGCGCAATCAAGTCGACGCTTGCGAAGATCATGAGCGGGGCGATGTCTGGTCGTCGCGGACACGACGCCCCCTCAGCCCAAAGACGTCCGCTCGCGCCAGTACGCGAGCGTTATTTACAAGCAGTTGAGAGACTTCGAAAACATTTGTCAGGGTGACGCCCTGTCCCCGCACGCCTGACTGAGCGGGATAGCAGGGCCTCGCGGCCCGCCTGTTCCTACCTGCCGAGGCTTCCCGGTTTACACCCGCCCGGAAGCAATCCAGCGCCCAGGATCGTTGCAAGTGGCGCGCCGATCCGTGGGATTGCACCATGCGGATCATGTCAGGCAAGCTTCGAGAGCAACCGCGGCAGTCCATGGGCTGGGGGACAGTCCGAACTGACACAACTCGCTGCCTTCGCCTCGAGCGCAAGACAAAACGACATCAGCGGGCAGATGCGCAACGTGGCACGAGCCATGACTCCCGAGGAAATCGACGTGGCCTGCAAAATACAATGCTAGCAAGCCGCCACCAGACCCTCGCGGCGG
This sequence comes from Rhizobium sp. P1_C7, assembly GCF_056406295.1. NCBI lineage: Bacteria > Pseudomonadati > Pseudomonadota > Alphaproteobacteria > Hyphomicrobiales > Rhizobiaceae > Rhizobium > Rhizobium sp. P1_C7. Next base: position 164,388 of record NZ_JBFUAL010000010.1, on the reverse strand, counting down.
AATAGCCCGCCTCGCCGGCGCAGCGTCTTTCAATCACGCCGGCTCGGTCTGCGCGATGCTGATTTCCTGGCGATCACCATCATCGGCCATCGCCCTTTTGATCAGGTTCATGATCTCACGCTCGGATCGAATGTGTCGACGCATGGAGCCGAAGAACGAGCGAAGTTGATATCCCACGGCATCCCAGGAAAACACACATGTTCCCTCACGCAGAGACACGAGCGTTTCGACGACCTCCTGTGCGGCGTCGTGGTCAAGGAGCCGACTTGATCGACGACGTTCGTCTGCTTGCGCCAACGCGTCACCGTTCATGATCAGGCCGAGCCCCGTAGAAACCAGTCGTTCCTCAAGTTGATGGCTGGTGACGAGGAGAGGTAAGAGTCCGACCGTAATTGTTTCGCAAAGTCTCTCTTCGACATGGCAGGGCAGAAAGTCTGCGATCGCCTCGAGAAGGTCGCACCATGCGATGAGCTGGCCGTAGCAGGCCTCAAGCTCCGAAAGAATGTCAGGTCTCAGATTTTTCATATCCTACCTTTGCAAGAACAGGCTGGCAGCAATCGCGATGGCTGCGATGACGGCGGACACGACGCCGGTTCTTTGGAGGACGCCCATGCGGTAGAGCGTTATCGCGAACACAACGATCACTGGGGTCGCTATCGAAAGTCCTATCTGTGCGTCCGTCATCTGGGTCTCCTATCGCCGTGACTATAGGAAGGTCGAACGAGGTGTTCTTTGCGATCAATCAAAGACGGGATGCCGCCACGTAAATAGTTTCGCGGTCATGACGGCGATCACTTCGACAGAAAAAGATACTCGCGCGGTCGAGCCATCCGACGACGACCTGCTCACCTGGATTCTGGCGTGGAGCGAGCTTGTTGCATTCGCAGCCCTTCTGACGGCATTTGTCGTTGCGTCCTGGCTGCAGCCTGGAGAATTTTCAGCCGGCAAGGCCAGGCTCCATCCAATCCTTCCGGTTATCAACACGTCTGTCCTGCTGGTGAGCGGCTGGTCTGCCGCGGTGGCGGCAAACTCGAGCGGACTTCGACAGCGACTGGGGCTGCTGGCTTCGTCGTTTGGAGGCTTCGTGTTCTTCGGCTTGAAGATCTACGAATACCGGCTGGAGGGAGCCTCGCTTGTTTCAACTGACGCCTTCGCCCAGCTCTACATCCTTCTCACTGGCTTTCATCTGGCTCATGTCGCCTTTGGATCGCTCGTGCTCCTGCTCGTGGCCAAATTCCCGTCGCCCCAGAACGTGCACCTGATCACGACACTCTGGCACGTGATCGACATTGTTTGGCTTGTGATGTTTCCAGTGGTCTATTTGCTATGAACAAGACAAGACAGCTCACGGCCAATCCGCAACGCGCGCTGTTCTACCTGTTGATCCTGACCTTCAGCATCTTCGCGGTTTGCGTGCTCCTTCCCAACACATCTGCGAAGCCGGCCGTGACGGTCGTGGCCGCGGCGCTCGCCCTTTTGAAAGTGCGTCTTGTCGCCCTCGACTTCCTCGGACTTCGACTGAAGCGCTCACGAACGAGACCGGCATTGATCGCCTGGGCGGCCGCCGTGCTTCTGATCGCCTTGATGAAGGTCTTCGTATCTTCGGCTGTCTTTGCGAATTGACAAAGAGCCGTTTGGCGATTTCGGCCATCTAGAACATCCCGGGCCAGTGGCTCGGTTCCGACGTCACGGCGTATCCGCCACTGACACGAAAGGACAATCGATGGCTGAACGCCTAACAAAAACCGCGGCCCGAAACGTGTTCTACGGCGGGTCGGCTTTCTTCTTCGCGATCTTCGTGGGCCTCACAGCCCACAGCCATTACTATATTCGAACCGTTTCCACCGACGAGACCACGCTTACGGAAGGCGTGGCGAGAGGCAAACACATCTGGGAGAAAAACTCCTGTATCAACTGCCATACGCTGGACGGCGAAGGCGCCTACTTCGCCCCCGAACTCTCCAACGTGTGGATTCGCTGGGGAGGAGACAAGGATCCCTCCAGTGGGCGCGACGCGCTGCATGCCTGGATGGCCGCGCAGCCTTCCGGGATCGAGGGCCGGAGGCAGATGCCTCAATTCAACCTGACCGACCAAGAAGTGGACGATCTCGCGGACTTCCTCGAATGGGTCAGCAAGATGAAGACGCAGAATTGGCCGCCAAACCAAGCCGGCTGAGGGGCGAGAGGATTAACCAATGAAATACAAGACTCAAAGCGTCGCCATGCTCTATTTCTACGGAACACTCGGCCTTTTCATGGCGCAACTCCTGTTCGGCGTGTTGGCCGGCACGATCTACGTCCTACCGAACACCCTGTCCGTCGAGCTGCCGTTCAACATCGTTCGTATGATCCATACGAACGCACTCATCGTCTGGCTGCTCATGGGCTTCATGGGCACGACCTACTTCCTTCTTCCGGAAGAGTGCGAGACGGAACTCTACAGCCGGAAACTCGCTATCGCCCAGTTCTGGATCTTCCTCGTGGCCGCAGCGGTGGCTGTTGTCGGCTACCTCTTCCATATTCACGAGGGGCGCGAATTCCTTGAGCAGCCGTTTGCCATCAAGGTCGGCATCGTCATCGTTGCGCTGATGTTCCTCTTCAACGTCACCATGACCGCGCTGAAGGGACGAAAGACGACGATCACCAACATTTTGCTGTTCGGTCTCTGGGGCGTGGCGATCTTCTTCCTCTTCGCCTTCTACAACCCGATCAATCTGGCTCTGGACAAGATGTACTGGTGGTACGTGGTGCATCTTTGGGTCGAAGGCGTCTGGGAACTGATCATGGCGTCGGTTCTTGCCTTCCTGATGATCAAGCTCAACGGCATCGATCGGGAAGTCGTCGAAAAGTGGCTCTATGTCATCATCGGCCTTGCTCTGTTCTCTGGCATCCTCGGCACGGGCCACCACTATTACTGGATCGGTGCTCCCGGATACTGGCAGTGGATCGGCTCTCTCTTCTCGACGCTGGAAGTCGCTCCCTTCTTCACCATGGTCGCCTTCACCTTCGTCATGACATGGCGCGCAGGAAGAAAGCATGAGAATAAGGCCGCGCTCCTCTGGTCGATCGGCTGCTCGGTCATGGCCTTCTTCGGCGCGGGCGTCTGGGGCTTCCTGCACACGCTTTCGTCGGTGAATTACTACACCCACGGAACGCAGGTTACCGCGGCGCACGGCCACCTCGCCTTCTTCGGCGCCTATGTGATGCTGAACCTCGCCGCGATGGCCTACGCGATACCGCAGATCAAGGGCCGCGCTCCTTACAACCAGTGGCTCTCGATCACGAGTTTCTGGGTCATGTGCGGCGCCATGTCGGTCATGACCTTCGCGCTCACCTTCGCTGGCATCATCCAGGTGCATCTGCAAAGAGTGCTCGGCCAATCGTACATGGACGTCCAAGACCAGCTCAGCATGTTCTACTGGGTCAGACTTGGCTCCGGCATCTTCGTGTTCATAAGCGCAATCATGTTCATCTGGTCGGTGCTTGTCCCCGGTCGGGTGCGCGTCCCCAATGCAATAGCCCAGCCCGCCGAATAGGCGGGCTCCCTGGAGATCCGACATGACGATAGCTATCAAATCAGCGCTTGATCCAAGCGCCGAAATCCCGCACTACACCAGCCAAGGTAACGAATGCGCCCTTTTCGAAAGCGCATGGACACGACAACTCCCGGTCCTTCTTAAAGGGCCGACAGGGTGCGGAAAGACCAGATTCGTCCATCACATGGCCGCCCGTCTTGGCCTCCCGGTTTCAACTGTATCCTGCCACGACGACCTCACCGCGGCCGACCTGACAGGTCGATATCTGCTGAAGGGCGGCGAAACCGTATGGGTCGATGGGCCGTTGACTCGCGCTGTACGCAACGGCGGCGTCTGCTACCTGGATGAAATCGTCGAGGCACGCAAGGACGTGGCCGTCGTTCTCCATCCGTTGACCGACGACCGCCGAATCCTTCCGCTCGAGAGAACTGGCGAACTTCTTGAGGCCAAACCGGGCTTCATGGTCGTCGTCTCCTACAACCCAGGCTACCAGAACCTGATGAAGGCACTGAAGCCTAGCACCAGGCAGCGTTTCGTATCCATCGAGTTCGATTTTCTTCCGCGAGATCGGGAGATCATGACGATCTCGCTCGAAAGCGGACTGCAGGAAAGCAAGGTGGCGCCACTCGTCGATCTTGCGCGTCGTCTCCGGGTCCTCAAGGGGCAAGATCTCGAAGAGGGTGTGTCCACACGCCTGCTCATCTACTGCGCGACCCTGATCGATGCAGGATTGCCGACCGCCGAGGCCGTGCGGGCGGCGATCATCGAACCACTCACGGACGAGCCTGATGTTAAAGCCGCCCTGGTGGAAATCGCCAAGGCGACGTTTGGATAGGTGAATCATGCTCGAATTTCTGGAACTTGAAGAGACGGTGGGGCGCGCGTGGCACCGCTTTGTCGGCGACACCAGCTCCTGGCCGAGACATCCGGCACATGCCGTACACCTGGCCGAAATCAAGTCTCAACTCGCTGTCTGCTTTCGTGCATTCGGCGGCGGCTCGACCTTGCAGATCCAGAAATCACGACAGAAGACGTCCCTACATCGGCTACGGCTCCGACAGGTGGTCGGCCTCGGCGAGGAGCGGAGCGACCACCCGACGTGGGACGGTTCCACCATTCACCTTCCGGCAGTCATCGACATGTTCGAGGATCGCTCGCTCAACAGGGAGCTCTTTTTCTGGCTCGCCGCATACATCGCGGTCGCCCTTTCTTCGGAACCGACGGCAAGTGATCCAGCGCTTGCCGACATCGCCAGAATTGAAGCAGGTCGCAGAAACTCCGCTCGCGTCGTCGCGATTTTTCCCGGCATGAGAGAGCGATACGCGCGTCTCACCCATGCCATGCTCGCCTGCCGCACACGCGGCAAGCTTCCAAGCGTCGAACGTCGCATCGAGGAGTTCGTCCGCACCGCGCTTTCCTTTCCTCTCGAGCACCCCCTCCCCAATAATTTGCGACCTGCGATCCATGCAGCACCTGCAGGTTACCTCCCGATGCTGTCTCTTCCGATCTGGCCGGATTTCGCCGGAAAGGGGGAGTGTGAGCCGTCCGATCGTGACGACCTCCCGTCGGAAGGCAACGGCGGCAAAGCCAATAGATCGTCACATGAGGCCAAACGAAAGAAAGACACCAGCGACAGGAAGCGTGATCCGTTCATTTTGAACCGCTTCGAGAAAATCCTCGCTATGGCGGAAATGGTCAACGTCGATCGTCCCACGGACGACCGGGAGGACGAAGACAGCAGTGCCGCCGAAGAACTTGACGACATTACTCTGAGCGAGACGAAGGAGCGGCCAAAGTCGAGGTTCCATTTCGATTTGGATCTTTCACCAGAAGCGTTCGATCCATCGCGGATAACGGCAGAATTGACGTACCCAGAATGGAACTATCGAAAGCGGGAGTACCTGCAGGACCATTGCCGGGTCGTCGTTGGAGTTGCATCGGAAGAAGAAGAGAAGTCGATCGCAACCGATCAGGCAGTCGTCCGCAAAGTCAGGCGTCAGTTCGAAACGTTGCGGCCGAAGCGAGAAATCCGCAGAGCTCAGTTGGATGGCGATGAACTCGACGTCGAAGCTGTCGTTCGCGCGCGCGTCGATCTGGTCGCAACCGGCCAACCAGACGACCGAATTTACGAATGCGCCCGCCCCGCCGCACACGAGCTGGCAACGTCCATATTGGTCGACGTGTCGCTGTCCACCGACTCGTGGGTCGATAACAGACGGGTTCTCGACGTGGAGATTCAGGCGCTGGACGTATTCGCACGCGGTCTCGACGCCTGCGGCGATCAGTTTTCAATCAACACATTCACGTCCCGTCGTCGAGACTGGATCCGCATCGACACAGTCAAGGGCTTCGGCGAGAGGTTTTCGCCAACCGTCGCAAGGCGCATCACCAATCTGAAGCCGGGCTACTACACCCGCATGGGAGCGGCCATCCGTCATACATCGAACGAGCTCGACAAGCAGGGTGCACGAAAACGCCTGCTGTTGATCCTGACCGATGGAAAGCCGAACGACGTCGACCACTACGAGGGCAGGTTCGCCCTTGAGGATTGCCGAAAGGCGGTCATGGAGGCGCGCGGCAGGGGACAAGCTGTCTTCGCCGTCACCGTCGATCACAATGCGGGCGACTACCTTCCGGCCATCTTCGGCCGGGCAGGATTCGCCCTCGTGTCGGACATTGCCAAGCTTCCTAGCGCACTTCCGGCGATTTATCGCAATTTGACGAAATGAGGGCGTCAGACCAACGCGCAAATCCCGAAGATTGCACGACCGCAGAAGTGGGTCGCCAGGATGGAAGCGCCAGGCGGGCATGGCGAGTGACTACGTCCAAGACGCGATCCTTGGCCTGCAATCAAAGGGCCGAGCGCGCGTCCTGCGTCCGGATACCGAAGCAGGCACGCCGGGGATTTTGTTCCCTGGCGTCGTCGCTTACGCGGCCTTGCTATGAGTCCTACCTGACGACCCGAAGTAGGCGTCGAACGCCGCTGCGACTGCGCGAACCATGAAGCGCGAGTCCTGGGACACCGTGACCCGGCCATCGTTGATGGTTGCGACGCCGTCGGCCACGAGGTCCAGCAGCCGCTCGTTCCTTTCCAGCAGGAAACGGACATCGTAACCTGCATCCTCGCTCAGTTTTGACAGGTCAACCTCGAAATCGCACATAAGACGTTCGATGACTTTGGCCCGAAGCTTGTCTTCGTCGGTGAGAACGTATCCCTTTGCAGTTGGGAGAACTCCCGACGTGACCAATTCCGCATACCGACCGATCGCCACATGGTTCTGGTAGTACCCGGATGGCAAACGACCGATCGCCGAGGCGCCGAGGCCAATCAAGGTGTCGCACTCGTCAGTCGTATAGCCTTGGAAGTTTCTGCGAAGTGCGCCGGAGTGGGAAGCGATCGCGAGCTGATCACCAGGAAGAGCGAAGTGGTCGAGGCCAATTCGGACGTAGCCCACGGCTACAAGCTCGTCGGCGATCGCCTCTGCTTGCTCGTTGCGCTGGCGTGCGTCGGGAAGCGCAGACTCGTCGATCAGGCGTTGGTGTTTCTTGAAGGCGGGGATGTGCGCATAGCCAAAGACCGCAAATCGTTCGGGTCTCAATTCCGTGGCGAGCTTGACGGTCGATATGCAGGATTCGACGGTCTGGTGCGGAAGCCCGTAGATCAGGTCGAAGTTGATGCTCGACGCGCCGTAGGCGCGCAGCCCTGCGACAGCCGCCTGGGTTTGCTCGAAGGTCTGTAGCCGGTTGATCGCCCGCTGGACGACTGGATCGAAGCTCTGCACGCCGAGGCTTGCGCGATTGACGCCATTTTCTCCCAGCGCCTCGATCATTGCGGGCAATAGCGTTCGCGGATCGATTTCGACTGCCACGCTCGCCTCGTCCTCGAACTGGAACGCGCTCCGGAGCTTTCGCATCAGTGCAGAGAATTCCTCTGGCTTCATGATGGTCGGTGTGCCACCCCCGAAATGGACGTTCTTCACCGGCAGGGTATTTCCCGCGGCAAACGAAACAAGCTCTATCTCCTGGTTCATGACTTCCAGGTAGTCCAGTACCGGCGCGTCCTGCCTCGTTATGGTGGTGTGACAGCCGCAGTACCAGCACATTGAGCGGCAGAATGGAACGTGGAGATAGAGGGAGACAGGCCCGGATTGAGCCGCGGTCGCAAGGCCGTTGGCGTAATCGTCAGGTCCAACGGCGCCTGAAAAGGCGGGTGCGGTTGGGTAGCTGGTGTAGCGCGGAAGGCGCGCGTCGCCGTACTTGGCAACCAAATCTGACATCTTGGCATCCTTCATAAAGGTCATGATGTCTTATGGCGGCGATCGGATCGAGGTTCCTTGTCCTAAATCAATTACGGGGGCCTGCTGCGAATTCATTGATATTTGTTCGTCGTCAAAGTCGGGCCAATCGATGCCGCCTATCGTAGGCTCATGACATGTGGACGAGCCGCGGTCCTGTCAGTTGTCAAGCCTGCGGCAAAAGGAACCAACCGAAAATGACCGACGCGCAAACGACCCCCGCCGAAGCACCGCATATCGATGTCCGGATCCTCCCGCACGCCGAACGTCACGCCCGCATCTTTGGAACCCTCGGTACCCTGACGCCGGGCGGCGCTCTCTTTATCACAAGCGACCACGAGCCCCGCCCGCTGCACTACCAGCTTGAGACGTCGTTCCCTGGGAAGTTTGCCTGGGAGTATCTCGAACAGGGTCCCGAGGTCTGGCGCGTCGAGATCACCCGGCTGGATTCCGGCTGCGACTGCTGCTGCGGCAGCCACTAGAAGTGGAGAAGCGCGATGATGCCCGTGGGCACCACACTGTCGCGTTGGACAATGGCCTATTTCGGCGCGGCGCTATTCTTTTTGCTCCTTGCCGAGGGTCTGCTTTCGGTCGGGGCCTGGACGCCTTCGTCGGACGTCACTGAACCCCATGCGCTTATCGTCGTGCATTCCATGACCATAGGTTGGCTCGGTCTCTTGATGATAGGTGCACTCTTGCAGTTCGCACCTGTCCTCACGGGTCTGAGCCTGCCGTCCGATCGATTGGACGCACCGTGCCTGGCGGGCTTCGTCGTTGGCCTGGGCCTTCTGTTCTTCGGCTTCCATTTGATCGATGCCGGATCGGATGCTGCAGGACCGATGATGATACTGGCGTCGCTGACGCTCGGAGGCGCCATCCTGTCAATCGGTGCAGTCCTGTTCATCGTCCTATGGCACGGTAGAAAGGTTCATTCGGCATCTCCGCTCGTCCTCATCGGCATCGCGTGTCTCATGATAACCGCCGCTCTCGGGGTCCTGTTCGCGGCAACCATTTCCGGTGTCGTCGGAGCGTCCGGCGTGGTGGAATTCGTGACGAATGCAGTGCCTTTCCACGCAACCTTTGGGCTGTTCGGGTGGATGACCTTCGCCGCGATCGGCGTCAGCTACAAGCTGCTTCCGATGTTCCTCCTCTCCGATGAAATGAAAAAATCGGCTGTTGTCCGTCGATCCGGACTAGTGGGGACCTCTATGCTGGCAATCGCTCTGTTCTGCGCCGTGTTCTACTCCGGCGTCGCAGGTCTCGTCTTCCTGGCAGCAGCGACTATCTTTCAACTCACGATCGCTGCATACCTTGCGGAGCTGTTCAGAACATATCGCGCGCGGCACCGTAGAGAGCTGGAACTCAACACTTCGGGCTCGCTACCCGCATTCGTCCTTCTCGGGGTCTCGGTCCCGATGCTTCCTATCGCCCTTGTGCTCCACGCCGGGTCTGAGACCTTTGCCGCAATTGCCTACCTGTTCGTCTTTGGCTGGCTTACCGGTCTGGGCCTCGCGCAGCTTCTGAAGATTGTACCTTTCCTGACGTGGATCGAAGCATTTGGTCCTCTCCTGGGTCGTAGGCCCACGCCTCGCCTGGGGGATCTTGTAGCCGGTCGCCGCGCCGCTAGGTGGTTGGGTATGTTCTACTTCGCAGTCATTGCGGCGGCGGCTTCGATCGCTTTAAAGTCAGATCCGGGCTTTCAAATGGCCGTCATAATTCAGACCGTGGCAACTGCCGCCCTAACCCTGGAGCTTGCGCTCGCACGATCGCTCTCACACGTGGCGGCAGCCACCAAGACAGCACCATTTAAACAGCCGGCGCTATTTGTAGCCGCGAACACAAAGAGGTAACGCCAATGGTTCAGCTTCGTGAACTCGATGTTCGACAGATCCTGCGTGATGGTGGGATGCCCTTTCAACTGATCATGGACACCTTCGCAAGCCTCGGTCCGGGAGAGGGCGTGAGACTGCACGCGACATTTGAACCGGTTCCACTAATCCGGCAGCTGGAACAGCGCGGCTTTGAACACGTTACCAAACGCGTGGCGGACGACGACTGGGAGATCGAATTTGTTCCGCGCGCGGCGCTTGAAGAACCAGAAACTGCGGCGCCAGAGACGGAGGCGATCTGGCCAGATCCCACTTGGAACCTTGACCTGACTGATCTTGCACCTCCCGAACCAATGGAGCGAATTCTGTCGCGACTGGAGACCATGAGCAGCGGCGAGGTACTCTTCGCCCTCTTGAACCGCGAGCCGGTGTTCCTATTCAATGAGTTGAAGGAACGTGGACACGAATGGATCGGAAACTTCGACGATACAGGAAAAGTCTATCGGATCATGATCAGAGCGACGCCTTTGGATACGACCAATGACCAGTCCTGATTTGACCCAAGACATCGTTCTCGATGCGCTTCGTGGGATCGAGGACCCAGAGGTCGGCACCGGAATAGTCGATCTTGGACTCGTATACGGCGTCGACATTGATGAGAACGGGGTAGTGACGATCAAGATGACGACCACCACGCGCTTCTGTCCGGCCTCTGGCTTCATTGTAGATGCCGTCAGAACACGGATCGAACAGATCGACTGCGTCACCGAGGTCGTTGTCGACCTGGTGTATGATCCTCCATGGTCGCCGGAGATGTCGGCCTTGTTCTCGCTGGAGCCGTTATGACTCGGATCGATCCAGCATCTGTTGGAGAGGTGGAACTGTGAAAATTGATCTCGACTCTCCGACCGTCGACGCGTCGCACTTGGCCGCGTGCTTCGGCCTCGAACCCGAAACGCTCCGAAAATACATGAGCCAGGGTCTTGTCCGCAGTAGGGTCGAGGTCGGTAAGGGCGAAGACAGCGGACGGTCTCGCCTGACTGTTCGGTTCGGCAACCGGATATGGATCGCAGTCGTGGGCGCTGATGGCAGCGTTCTGAGCGAAGAGACGAGGTTCGTCGCTTCATCGACCTCCCGCCAGGCTGTGGACCCGACGGGAGCAGAGTGACACGCGCTTCCCCAAGAAAGGTCTTTGCCGCCATGGCCTTGCGCAATCTCCAACGCTATCCGCCGCGAGCCATTGCAAACGGCGCATCGAAGAAGGTGGTTGTTGATTGGCCGGCCCCCGAGCAACTTGCCATTCAAATGGTTCGATATCGGAAATCGGAAAGCGTTTAGTGCAACCAGCGGATTGAAGCGGACGCTTGGTACCCGACCAAGGGCGTCCGCACGGGCTCGGGAAGAGTGGCGCGGCCCTGCCCCGTTTGCAGACGTTCGGAAGGTCGCGGGAGGGCGGAAAGTGAACTTTGGCTTCGTGCGGACCAGCATTCCCTTCCAAGATCATCGCAAAGACTCGTCCAAATGACGGATCAATTCTCCGACCCGCCCACCGCCCGACGGGGCCCCCGGATAACGCCTTAGGACGGCCACCACCACGCAATGAGCAAGGATCCGCGACTGCGCGATGCAATCAGCTCCGACGGTGGGGTCGCTGCCGGCGGAGAGTTCGAACGCTCGAGCGGCATGAGCGGCCGACCCGAGGATATGCTTGACCTGAGTCGCTTTCGCCAGGGGGTGGAGGAACGCCGCACCGGCGGCGGCAAGCGCCGCGCGCGCCGCGTCGCTCGCGGCAGCCTGGCCTGCATCGCGGGCTTCCTGGGCCGCCCGCTGCGCTGCCCATGCGCTGTCACGTAGCGCTTTGGTACGCTCGGCGCCATCCGCGAAGGCCTGCGCCGCGTCTATCGCGGCTCGTGGGCGCGGATCGTCAGGGCGTTCCCGTTCGAAGAGCGCCAAGGCCGGCCGCGCGCACGCCACCGCGAAGCCAGTGACCGCGCGCAGTTCGTACCGGCTGAGTTCGATCATCGTGTCGTCCGCCATGGCGCCATCCTTTCGCACATGCGAAGAAATCTCAATGGGGTTCGGATCAACCGGCGGTCATGGCTGCCGCCGCGCAGCCCTGACCAAAGGTTAGCGGATTGCCTCCAGCATCTGGTGCCTGCGCGCCGCAGCCAGCGGCAGGCGCGGCGTTGCGGGTGCGCGGGACTTGTCGCGCAGCAAGCGCCGTTCCTATCGGCGAGGAGCAACGCGCGCTGAAGCTGAGCCAATTAATCTACGAAAAGTTGACGTCGGACATTGGTATTAGCGAATGGTTGAGGGACGCGCGACCAAAGTACTGCAGCCGCGCGCGGGTTTCAATTTCCCTTAGCTCCCAAGGGTTTCCTTTCCCGGCACAGGAACGGCGCGTGCTCATGGATGAACATACAGAACGCCACTGTCCAGCCGATCGCTGACGCGACCAATATTTCGGTGCTGAGCGACGGCACCAGCTCGGCGGTCGGCCGAAGAAGGGCGACTGCGCCCAACACGATATAGGAAGAGTTGGTGAATCGGCTCGACTTTACTTTCCGTCCTGTATGTCCGCGCGTGGCCCTCGTCATGACCGCCAGCATCATGAGAGAGATTGCTCCGATGGCAAATACGTGAAGAACGGCCACCTGGGGCATTCCGATTGAGCCCAGGCTCACGGCAGCGAATCCGAGGGGCACGAAAGCGTAAGCGGCATGGAGCACGAAAAGGATCGGTTCTTGCCAGACGTTCCATCCGCGCCAACGATAGAGCCTGATCCCGTTCATCGCCGCTGCAATAGCTGCGCAAAGGCCGGTCAGAACCGCTTCCGGGGCGATGGCCCATGCGGCCAATGCGATGGCGCCGACGATGATCGTTGCGGCATCGTAGCGGTTGTAGGGAACCGGAAATTCTGTTCGGCCGAACTGGTTCAGCCAGTTCCGCGTGAAACTTGGAAGGATTCGTCCGCCCACGATCGTCACCAGCAGTACATAAGCTCCGAGGCCGAGACGGGTGGGCAGCTCGGGGTTCTGCCCCGAAATCACCTCCATATGAAAGATCACATTTGCGGTTGAAAGAACCACGAGTCCCGCGATCACTTTCAGGTCTTTCCATTTCTTGCCAGCGACAACCTCCCGTGTACACAGGACAAGCATTGCCGGCAGAAAGAGGCAGTCGACTGCGACGGCTGGGACCACCCCGATCGACGTGCTGGCCAGCATGGCTATTCGGCCCGCGCACCATACGGAAAAGAGTACCGCAAGAGGGCGTCCCGAAATCGGCAGTCTGCCGGTCCAGTTTGGGATTGCCGTGAGCAGGAAGCCGGCCAGGATCGCGGGCGCAAAACCGAAGATCATCTCATGGGCATGCCAGTAGAGGGTCCCGTACTCGGTTGCGAGCGGAATTCCAAAGGAAAGGAAGGCGGCCCATAAATCGATGCTGACGATCGCCCACAATGCCGACGCCAGGAAGAATGGACGGAACCCGTAGGAAAAGAGGACAAGCCCGGAACGCGACATTCCACGCGGAACACGTTCGTCCCTTCCCATTGTCTTCTGCATGATCAGTGTCTCCAGTTTGATCACACAGCAATGCCGGGTTTCAAGACAACAGTCGTTGAGATTACGCAAAGAAGCACCGTTGAACTTTGCGCTGCCACAAATTGTGAGTTTGCGCCAAATCAAAGAGTGACACCGGGGTTCTACTATTTTCCACTTCGACCGGGCGGCGTTCGCTCCGTCTTCGACTTCAGGAGAGTGGAAATGACCAGTAACATGCAAATGACCCGGCGCACGATGCTGACTGGCGCTGCTGTCGCCGGAGCACTAACGCCAATCATCGTCGCCACCAATGCAGCGAAGGCTGACGACGCGCATTCGATGGAAGCGCTCAAGGCTCACAAGAGCGCCGTCGACGTTTCGAAGCTCCCTCGCGAGAAGGTTGAGCTTATAAAGCCGCCGTTCGTGCATGCGCACGATCAGATCGCCAAGGGCGGACCCAGGATCAAGGAATTCACGCTCACCATCCAGGAGAAGAAGATGGTGCTCGACAAGGAAGGGACCGAGGTCAACGCGATGACGTTCGACGGTTCGGTGCCAGGCCCGCTGATGGTGGTCCACCAGGACGACTATGTGGAGCTTACGCTTGTGAACCCCGAAACCAATACCATGCAGCACAACATCGACTTCCATGCTGCGACCGGCGGACTTGGCGGCGGCGCCCTGACCGTCGTCAACCCTGGCGAGAGCACGGTTCTTCGCTTCAAGGCGACGAAGGCAGGCGTCTTCGTGTACCACTGCGCACCTCCCGGAATGGTGCCGTGGCACGTCACCTCGGGCATGAACGGCGCGATCATGGTGCTGCCGCGCGAGGGGCTCGCCGATGGCCATGGGAAGCCGATCGTCTACGACAAGGTCTACTACGTTGGCGAGCAGGATTTCTACATTCCGCGGGACGAAACCGGTCAATTCAAGAAGTACGACAGCCCCGGCGAAGCATACGAGGACACCGTCGCCGTGATGAAGACGCTGACCCCCACGCACATCGTCTTCAATGGCGCCGTCGGCGCGCTGACCGGCGAGAATGCAATGACCGCCAAGGTCGGCGAAACTGTCCTGATCATTCATTCGCAGGCCAATCGCGACACGCGTCCGCACCTTATCGGCGGTCACGGCGAGTACGTGTGGGCGACCGGCAAGTTCCAGAACGTGCCGGACATCGATCAGGAAACCTGGTTCATACCGGGCGGAACGGCGGGCGCGGCGGTCTACACCTTCGCCCAGCCGGGCATCTACGCCTACGTGAACCACAACCTCATCGAGGCGTTCGAACTCGGCGCCGCGGCCCACTTCAAGGTCACCGGCGAGTGGAATGACGACCTCATGACTTCGGTCAGAGCGCCATCGGCAAGTTGATCGGCGGCGGGGGAGGTGCGCGGGCTGAGGTGGCCCGCSCACCACTATTAGAAAGGCGCCACGTGCGTAAGAACCATGGCTCGCAACGCTGCGACTGATGCCGTTTCCGACATATCCATCGCGATCCCTTTAGCCCTGCTTGCGATACTTTCGGGAGCAGTCGCGGTGGAATCCGGGTTCGTTGCGGTGAGCAAGCCGATCCCGACCATCGCCTCGCCCGAGCTCGTGACCGTGGCGCCTGGCGTCTTTGCTTATCGCGAAGCGACCGAATATTTTCGAAACGGCCTTGCAATCGACGCTCCCAAACGGGATGTTGCGATGAGCACGCCCCTGGACATAATGAAGTTTCAGACCACCCTCGCCGAGTACAACCGCTGCGTGGCCGATGATGTCTGCGCGGCCGCGGAGGGAAGAGACAGCCTCTTGCGAGAAGATGTTCCTGTGACCGGCGTCAGCTACGACGACGCCGTTCAGTATGCAACGTGGCTGTCGAAGCGCACGGGAGAGGAGTGGCGCCTGCCGACGGATTTCGAACTCGCTTATGCTGCGGCCGACCGCTTTCCCGACGACGCGCTTGGCATCGACATGAACGACAAGAATCCCGCGACGCGATGGTTGGCGGACTACGAGCGCGAGGCGCGCCGTGCCGCCGCGACCGACCCGCGGCCACAGGCGAGAGGGTCGTTTGGAATCAGCCGAACGGGGCTCGTCGATTTCGCCGGCAATGTCTGGGAATGGACGACGACGTGCAACAAGCGCATCGACATTGGAAGTCCGTCGAAAGCCGAGGAACCTGATCGTGGGGACTGCGGCATCATGATCGCGTCCGGCAAGCATCGGGCCCCCATGAGCAGCTTTGTCCGAAATCCCAAGGGCGGCGGTTGTTCCGTCGGGAGCCCTCCCGATAATCTCGGCTTTCGCTTGGTTCGAAGACACTCTATCCTTGAGAGCGCCGAATATTTCGCGCGCAAAGCAGCAGCAGGCATCTTTGGCACATTCGCAAGTGGCCCAAAGGATCGGAGCAACGATGAAGGTTGATCGAACAATTTTGAAGTCGTTGCCGCTCTTCGAGCGAGTGACGGACGCTGACCTTGATTCGATGCTAGAGCATGCCGTGCCACGTCGCGTCGCCCAGGGCGATGCCGTATTCGAGCAAGGTGCGCAGGCGAAATCATTCTTCCTGTTGCTTCATGGGCGGCTGAAGGTCACCCAAGTCACCCACGATGGACAACAGATTATCGTCCGGATGGTGCATCCGGGTGATCTGTTCGGTTTTGCCATGGCTCTCCGGCGGCCGGATTATCCGGGCACGGCGCGGGCCGCAGCCGAAAGCCTTATCATCGGCTGGCCGACAGAGATGTGGTCTCGTTTCGTCGAGCAGAACCCGCGTCTCGCCACGACAGCGATGCAAACGATCGGGCAGCGGCTCGAGGAGGCGCACACCAGGATCCGCGAGATGTCCACCGAGGAAGTTGAAAAGCGAGTGGCCCATGCGGTACTGCGCCTGTCAAAACAGGCAGGACGCGCCGTCGAAGAGGGAATCCGCATCGACTTTCCGATTTCAAGGCAGGACATCGCCGAAATGACCGGGACGACGCTTCACACGGTGTCGCGTATCCTGAGCGCCTGGGAGTCAAAAGGCATCGTGGAAGGGGGACGGCAGAAGCTCACCGTGACTGACTCTCCACGACTTCTGAAGCTTGCCGACGGCGATCGGGAGTAGCACGACGTGCTCGCGATGCCCGCCTTCAGGCTCCATGACAACGAGGCCCGGACGACTTCAAAAAAGCCGTTACAAACCTAGGAATCATGAAGGTCTCCTCCATCTCGTTCCTGGACAACCGACACCACCTTCTTTGATGCATGTCAAAGAAGAAGTTCTCTTTGAGCCATAGAGACGATGAGAAACTTGGAGCACTGATGCGCAGCTTGATGATCGCTTTGGCTTGGGCGTCAGTGGCCCTTGGGGTAGCTGGGGTCGTCCTCCCTCTACTGCCGACCACCCCATTTTTAATTCTGTCCGCCGCCATCTTTGCGCGCACGTCGCCACGCTTCGAGACCTGGCTGGTGTCACACCCTACCCTGGGCGGTCCCATCCGATCATGGCGGGAACGGCAAGCGGTCCCGCGCAGGGCGAAGCTCGCTGCAATCATTGCCATGTCGGCGAATTTCCTCTTCCTGTTCTGGCTCGCCCCTGGCGTGGTGACGCTCACGATAGTCGCCGCCGTGATGAGTTTATGCGCAGCCTTCATCGTCACGCGGCCATCAGCCTAACGACAGGGGAAGTCATCACGGACTTAACACGCCGCCCGGGCACTTGCCCATCTTGCGACGCGGTCCTTCAAGTACGCCGGAGAGAATATCGTCTGCATCGACTCCTCTGCCCAATCGTTCAATCAGGGTGACGAGGTGATCGAGCGCGTGCTCGAAAACGAAGTTCTTACGCGACGCGGCGTCGTGGAAGGTGACTGGTGACCGTCGATCACGTGATCGAGCAGCAGCTTGCGTTCGCCTCAACTGTTGACGCGGACATGGCCGGCCATGTCCGTAGATCTCCAGGGCTCGGGTCTTTGAGACTACGACAGAAGGGCTATGAGCCAAGCGATGCAGAACAGGGTGATGGGGATGCATACCAGCGCCGTCGCCGCTACCCTCCGTCCGATCGCCCTGGTGTAGATCCCAGTGATGCTGGAGAACATCCTGAGCGACCACAGGGCCGACACCAGGATTGCCGCTGCCCTCGCCTGGTCGGCGTGTGGCAGTACGACCCCGTCTGCGTGAAGTTGCGTTATCGTGAGTGAAAGCAGTCCGGCGAACAACGAAGCGGCAGCCAGCGGGATCAAAGCCTGAGCTAAGTGGTGGAGGATAGTGAGGGGCCGTCGAAGCACGAGACTGCTTGCCGCAAGTGGGCCAATGAAAAGAATGGTTGCAGACAAGCACCCGAGCAAGATCAGCACCAGGAGGCAAAGACCGTCGGCTACGGTCATGACGTCGTTGACCGAGGGGTAGTTCGTGAGGATCCACCAGGGAAGCCGCAGGGAAAGCGGCCAGATCCACTGGGCATCGACACAGAGTTCGACGAGCCACTGCCTGAGAGCCTGGAAGATCGCGCTGCTCGACCAATGAAGTGCGGCCGGCACCACGCCAAGAAGCACCGGCACGATCAGGATTGTCTCCCAGGAGGTTGCCCTGCGCCCGGAGCCGTAGATGATGTCCATCGCGGGCTTACGCCATGCCAAGCGTATGGCACCACGATGGCCGCTGCACCGGCCGCACATGTGGCATGCGGATGCTCCCTGCATCGTCTTGATGGGCACCAGGGGCGCGCAGTTTACGGCTGGCGCGTCGGCCCTTGCAGAACGGCGCCACGCTTCCAGTTCCACCTGAAAATGAAGCGGAGCGAGCTTTGAAACGAGGCCGAACACTCCGCTAACCGGGCAAAGAAACCTGCACCAGATACGCTTCGCCTTTCCGTAGCGCGCGCCGACGATCATTGCGACGAAGGTCGAACCGCCGAGCAGCAGCGCCGCAGGCTTTGGATACTGGTAGATGCTGGTAAGCTGTCCATAAACCGTGGTGGCGATGAAGGATACGACCGGCCATCCGGACCACTTCATCCAACCTGGAATGGCCCTCGCAGCGCCCCTCTCGCTGGCGAACTCGGATAACGCGCCTTCGGGGCAGAGAAGACCGCACCAGAAGCGCCCGACGAGCGCGGTCGCCAACACGACGAAAGGCCACCACACGCCCCAGAAGGCGAACTGGGCGAACCGCGACAGGTTGTTCCAAATGAAGTCGCTGCTCCGCGGCAACGGCAGGAGCAGCGGCGCTGCGAGAAGGAAGACATAGGCGCTGATTATCACCCATTGCGCGCGGCGGATGAGCGCTTGCCGCCGTAGCAGCATATCGCCGAAGGCTGCAACGAATCCTCTCGGCACCACCTGCATTGTCGTCACGCGTGCACCCTGTCATCCCCAGGGGGCAAATATGCCAACGATGCGACCAGCCAATATGCGCTAAGACCTATCAGCGGAAGAAGCTCAGGGTGCGATCGGTAGCCAGCCAGTCCAGCGATAAACGCACCAATGCCGCTGGCGTCGTCGAGCAGCCAGCTCGTATCCCACATCGGCCCTGTCATGGGCGAAAGAATCCCGAGCGATATCGACTTGTCGACGACCATCATCGTCAGACCGCTTCCGAGGATCAGCAACAGGATCTGACTGACGCGCGACAGAACCTTCTTGGACGCCACGGCGGTGCCGGTCTTGAACGCCCAGAAGCACATGACGGCAAGTCCAAGTCCCAACGCGCCCGAGGCAGCCACCATGCCGGCGTGCGAACCTGTCGAGGAGGATAGCAGCCCGAAGAGGAAGACCACGGTCTCTGCGCCTTCCCTGGCAACTGCGAGCGCCGAAAGCATCGCAAATCTCATCCAGTTGCCCGCTCTTGCGTGCATTGCCGCCCTGCCGCCAAACTCACCAGAGGGCCGTCGGTCGATTTCGCGCATCCAAAAGACCATGCGGAGCATGAGGATTGCTGCCATGCCCGCCAAAACCAGCTGGAGAATGTCAGCGCCGTCACCGTCCAGATAGTCCCCGGCACTCGTCATCAGCACCGCCAGCGCGACGGCAAGCCCCAGCCCTGCCACCATACCTCCGGCGATCCAGCGGATTGCCGTACGCCGAGAGGCCGCTCCCTCCCGCATCGACCATACGAGAAGCGTCCCGACGATCAGCAGCGCCTCCAGGGACTCGCGCCAGACCACCGCGACAATCTCGAAAGACTGGAGAAAGAGGTTGGCGTTCATTGTGCCACCAGCTTCGCCGGCGGCATGTCGAGGTGGAAGTCGTCGAAGAACGCGTAGCTGCCCGCGTCGAGGGAGCGGAACACGAGGAAGCTCGACGCGCCTGAGGCCAAAACCTTCTCCTTGCGTAGTGGAATGCTCTCGAACTCTATTGGAGTCGTCCCGTCGTTGTGCAGTTCGAGCTTGAAGCGCTTGTTCGCTGGCACCTCGATAACCGAGGGGGAGACCACCCCGTTGCTGAAGTGCACCTGGAAAACGGGATCCTCCTCCTCCGCAAATACAGGCGCTGCCGCAATCGATGCGGCCGCAAAGAACGACAAGCAGATGGACCATCGGCAGCCGTGCATCAGTAGCCGCCCTTTTTTCCGACGCCCGCGAACACGAACTCGTAGTTCAGTGTGAAGGCCTCTGGCCATGCGGCAACGCCGGTCTCTTTGTCGACATGGCGGCCGAACGACATCATGCCGTGTCCGCCTGGATGAACAGTGAGTTCGAGCGCATACCGGCCGGCGCCCGCTAGCTTCACGTTGTCGCCATAGTGCGGACCGTCGCTCGCCACCATTGCCTCGAGGGCGCCGCTTTGCTCAACGCCGTTGCCAAGGTTCTTCACCTTGTATTCGACATGTAGGTTCGGCATCCAGTCACCTTCGGCGAAGCCGTTGGCATTGTCCCCGGTCGCATGGATATCCGCCTCCAGATGGACATCGGATTGAGCCGCCGAAAGCATCATGCCGGGCGGGTCCATTTCGATCGGCTGAAGATAGACCGCGGCAACCTCCATCCCTCCGGCGACCTGCGGCGCTCCGATCGGAAATTCGCCGGCATGGAGGTCGAGCGGCATCGCCGCAAAAACGACTGGGAACAAGCAAAGACGGGTGGCACGAAACATGACGGAAGTCCCTCAAAGATGACAAACGCCGTCATCTTTAACCAGGGAAAAGGGTTAGATCTTTGCGCTGGCGCAAAGAGGGTAATGGGGCGGCGCAAGCGATGCCGGCAATCGCTGTCTCAGCAAGAATGGCGATGTCCGGCTAAGCTTGCGCCCACGCGCGAGCACTTCGGAGCTGTTTGATTTTGATCAAGAAAGAATTGTCACAGATCTGTTATCGACGCCTCCCAAAGGAGGTCGTCATGATCCCATTCTTTTCCGCTTTTGCAGTGTTCCTGGTCCTCCACTCGATTCCAGCGGTCCCGTCAGTTCGAACGGGGATCATTGCGCGCGTCGGCAGGCCGACATATTTCCTAGCCTATTCCGCAGCCTCGGTCCTCGCCCTCGCGTGGCTCTTTTCCTCCGCACTTTCCCTCGACTATGTACCGTTGTGGGATCTAAAGCCCTGGCACGCCGTCGTCACGTTCGTCCTCGCACCATTCGGGGGATTTCTGGTATTGGCGGGTCTCGCGAGCTCGAACCCCCTTTCGGTCGCCATCAAGTCGTCCGACCAACCCGGCGCCGTCGTCCGAATTTGCAGACATCCGGTCCTTTGGGGCTTCGCGTCCTGGGCGTTAGGGCATATCGCGGCGAACGGAGACCTTCGTTCGGCCCTTCTTTTCGGCGGGCTTGCCATTTTCTCTCTCTCGGCCATTCCCATGATCGAGAGGCGCGCGAAGCGGCGTCTGGGAGATCGCTGGCAAACCTTGTCTGCCAAGACCTCCATGCTGCCCCTCGGTGCACTCCTCAAAGGTCAGCCTCTAGCGATGGACATGCCGATGGTGATTTCCGCCGCAGTCACGGCCGGATTGAGCGTCTGGTTGCTCTTTGGCGGGGGTCATGCCCTGCTCTTTGGAGCGGACCCGATTGCGATCTTCGGCTGATTCCAGTCGGTCTCGCCCTGCCATGCACGCGACAGATGGGGAAGTGGAAGCCCCAAGAGATCGATCGCCCGACGTGCAAGGTGATCAACAATATCGCCGACGCACTGGGGTCGGTTATAGAAGGCCGGGACGGGCGGCATTACGATCGCTCCCATTTCCGTCACGGCCGTCATGTTTCGTAGGTGTCCCAGATGCAGCGGCGTCTCACGGGTCATGAGAACAAGACGACGCCGCTCCTTGAGATGAACGTCGGCAGCGCGTGACACCAAGCTGTCTGACAAGCCTGTCGATATAGCTGCGAGACTCTTCATCGAGCATGGTGCAACGATCATTCCAGCGACGGGAAAGGAACCGCTGGCAATTGCCGCGCCTATGTTCCTGTTGTCGTAGTGACGATGAGCCTTGATCAGCATTCTGCCGTGAGCTTCAGTTCCAACCTCGTGTGCGAGAGTTCGCTTTCCACTGTCTGAAACGACGAGGTGCACCTGCACGTCATGCGCGGCAAGTTGGTCCAGCACGGCCACGCCAAGCGCTGCACCCGACGCGCCGGTTACGGCCAGTACCACGTTCAGTTGTTCACCTGGCGGCGTCATCTCGAATCCTTTCCCAAAGTTGTTCGGCTCGTGCAGTCAGTTCACTCGGCATTTGGAGCTCGCGACCCCATTCCCTGTCGGTCTCGGTTCCCATCTTGTTGGTGGCGTCAATGCCCATCTTCGTTCCAAGGCCCGCCTTGGGCGATGCGAAGTCCAAATAGTCGATCGGGGTGTTTTCCATGACGACCAGATCTCTCGACGCATCGAACCGCGTGGAAACGGCCCAGATGACGTCTTCCCAGTTCCTCACGGAAATGTCCGCGTCGACGACGATTATCAGTTTCGTGTAGTTGAACTGAGGAAGCATCGCCCAGAGACCCATCATGATGCGACGAGCCTGCCCGGGATACCGTTTGTCGATCGAAACGACCGCCGCGCGGTAGGAACAGGCCTCAGGCGGAAGCCAAAGATCGCGTATCTCCGGGAATTGCCGCCTGGCAATTGGAACGAACAACTCCGTCATGGCTTCGCCAAGACGCGAGGGTTCGTCAGGCGGGCGGCCGGTATAGGTCGAGAGATAAACCGGTGATCGCCTGGTGGTGATCGCTGACACCCGCACGACGGGAAAGGATTCGACCGAGTTGTAGTAGCCGGTGTGATCACCGTAGGGGCCCTCCGGCGCCGTATCTTCGGCCGACACGACGCCCTCCAGGACGATCTCGGCATTCGACGGCACATGAAGCGGCACCGTCAATGCCGTGCTGACGTCCGTGCGTGATCCCCGCAGGAGGCCGGCGAAATTCAGCTCGCTCATGCCCTCTGGAAGCGGAATGACGCCAGCAAGCAAAGTCGCCGGATCCGCTCCGATCGCGATGGCGATCGGCATGTCCAATCCCTTTCGTTGCCACTCCCGAAAATGCTTGGCACCGCCTCTGTGGGCGAGCCACCTGACAATCAGCGACGTCGAATCTCTCACTTGCATCCGGTAGATCCCGACATTCACGTCGGCCGGATCATCAGGACTGCGTGTGATCACCAGCGGCCACGTGATCAGGGGAGCAGGCTCGCCCGGCCAGCACCATTGGACGGGCAGACGTCCGAGATCGATTTCCGTTCCCCTGTAGACGACCTCCTGGCAGGGCGCCGTCCGACGATGTCGTGGCCGCATACTGATCGCAGCCTTCAGCAGCGGCAGTTTGCTCCAGGCGTCCGCGAGCGACTTCGGCGGAACCGGGTGCTGCATCTCGGCAAGTTCGTCGGCTAGACGTTGTAGCCCACCCTCCCCGAGACCGAGGCCGAGTTCGATGCGTTCCTTTGTGCCGAAGAGATTGACCACGACAGGGACAGGCGAGAGCCGGCCAGTCGCGTCGATTGGCGACTTGAAGACAAGTGCCGGGCCGTTCTCGTTAAGAACTTTCTGATGCAAGGCCGTCATTTCGTGAACGAGGGAGACCGGCTCGTCAACAGTCACCAGCAGGCGGCGCTGTTCGAGCTCCCGCAAGAAAGCCTGAAGATTGCTGTGTCGTTGGGTTCGAAGATCATCGTTTCGCATTGACGATGCAATCGATGAGGAAACAGTCGCTGTCTTTGTTGCAGATCAAACAGAGGCGGCGCAATAAAACCTAGGATGCCTTATTCAATCTGAGAGGCCTCAATGCTTGCCCCACATCGTCTGATGGCCACAGCGCGCATCGTACCGTTGCCGGTCGCTGCGGGCATCGCATCCTTGCTTTTCCAGCAAGTTCTCAAGTGCCATCCCAAGCTGTTCGACCGCCTCGGGGAATACCAACAAGCCTGCTTCGGCTTCATTCCGTCCGATCTCCCTTTTGCATTCTGCATTCGACCCAGCGAACGGACCATTCGTACCTTTCGAAAAGGGAATGCTATGGCGGCCGATGCGACTATCGCTGGCCCCTTGCTTCTAATGCTTGCGCTGGCGGAGGGACGCGTCGATGGCGATGCGATCTTCTTCGCGCGCAAGCTCGCCGTTAGCGGGGATATGGAGGCCGTGCTCGCCTTGCGTAACGCTCTCGACGACAGTGAGATCGATATGGTGAAGACCATCGGCAAGCTGTCCGGCCCCTTGAACCGCTCAATGGTTGGCGTGCTCTCGTCGATACGGCGTCGCGCGCTGGAATCGCATGGTGTCGCATGGAATTGATCTGCCCTGCGGGGACCCCTTCCTCCTTCCGTGAAGCTGTCGATGCCGGCGCCGACGCCGTCTATTGCGGGTTCCGCGACGAAACGAACGCCCGCAATTTTCCAGGATTGAACTTCGATCCGTCTGAGCTTCGGCAAGCCGTGTCTTATGCGCATGCTCGCAGCGTCAAGACGTTCGTCGCGCTCAACACGTTTATGACGGCTGGGAACGAGGACCTCTGGTACCGCAGAGCGCGAGAAGCGACGGAGGCGGGCGCGGATGCATTGATCGTTGCGGACTTTGGACTGATGGCGCATATCGCCGAGCATCACCCGCAGCAGCGGCTCCACATCTCCGTCCAGACCTCCGCTTCCAATCCAGACGCCCTCTCGTACCTGGTGGAGAATTTCGGCGCAGCACGCGTCGTGCTGCCGCGTACGCTGACGATCGCAGATATCGCGCGAATCTCTCGACGTGTAAGTTGCGAACTCGAGGTGTTCGTCTTTGGGGGTCTTTGCGTGATGGCCGAAGGGCGATGCTCGCTATCCTCCTACGCGACGGGAAAATCGCCCAACATGAACGGCGTGTGTTCGCCTGCGAGCCACGTCAGGTACCGCGAGGTCGGCAGCGAGATGATGTCGGACCTTGGCAGCTTCAGGATCAACATGTTCTCGGCGAACGAGCCTGCCGGCTACCCGACCCTTTGCAAGGGACGCTTCGAGATCGCCGACAGCAAGACCTATGCGTTCGAAGACCCGGTCTCGCTGGACGTGATGGACCAACTAGACGAGCTTCGTGCCGCGGGCGTGAAGGCCCTCAAGGTCGAGGGCCGTCAGCGTGGCAAGGCGTACATCTGCGAAGTCGTCTCCACTTTGCGCGCAACGTTGAACGCAGCGCCCACCGAGCGCGCCGCCCTTATGGCGCGTCTAAAATCGCTGAGCGAAGGTCAGCAGACGACCCACGGCGCCTACGAAAAACGCTGGAGATGATGTGATAAAGTCTTCTTTAAAACTCACGCTTGGGCCCTTGCTCTACCTCTGGACCACCGAACGTTGGCGCGATTTCTACTTTCGGATCGCAGACGAGGCGCCAGTCGACGTGGTCGTTATCGGGGAAACCGTCTGCTCGAAGCGGCTGCATTTCATGGAGCCGGAACTCGCTGTCGTCATCGATCGGCTAGAAGCTGCTGGCAAAGAGGTCAGGCTTTCTACCTTGGCCCTTGTGACACTGGATCGAGAGTCGAACTACCAGCGAACGCTCGCCGACGATGACGCCCGTCTTGTGGAAGCAAACGACCTTTCCGCGCTGCAAGTGCTGAAGAACCGTCCGCACGCCGTAGGGCCGTTCGTAAATGTGTACAACGGCGCCACGGCCAGGGTCTTGGCACGAAACGGTGCGACCGCGATCTGCCTACCACCGGAACTGCCATCGACGTCGGTCACCGACATCGCAAAGTCATGCCCTGAGGTGGAATTCGAGTTGTTTGCTTTCGGCCGAATTCCCCTCGCGATCTCTGCTCGCTGCGCACACGCTCGTTCGAAGGGACGGACCAAGGACAACTGCCAGTTCATTTGCCAGGACGACCCTGACGGCCTTCCAGTAAATACGTTGTCGGGGCAGCCATTTCTTGCGCTTAACGGCGTGCAGACGGTCTCTCATACCTGCCAGGCGCTTCTCGACGATCCTGACGAAACGCGGTCGATGGGAGTGCGCTCGCTGAGGCTTTCTCCCCAGTCCTGCGACATGACGGCCGTATCTAAATTGTATCGCGAATTATTGGATGGATCGATCTGTCCCACTGAAGCGGCATCGCTGCTCAGGGATGTCTACCCGGACGTGCCGCTCTCCAACGGCTTTCACCATGGTCAGGTTGGTGCACAGTGGATTGCAAGGCTCAGAAACGCTGAAGGATTGGGTCAATGAATACAGGACATGAAACGGTCTGCACGTCCGCCGACGCGCGTGCGCGTTCGGCGCTCCGCCAGATCAAGGCCTTCGCCAAGAGACCGGACCTCGACTGCGGCTGCTCTTCCGTCGTCGGCGAGGTGTTGTTGAATCTCGCCCCGAAGGAGCGCGCGGCGGTTGTCGGCGAACTCTTCCTGTCCGCAATGCGACAGCGCACCAAGGTCACCACGCTGATGGAACTTCTGAAGGAGCTCGATCAGTTCGGCCCAGCGACTGACCGCGGCGAAATCGATGAGGCTGCGATGATCTTCGACGACTTGGCCGAGCAGGCGCGGCTTGGTTCCCAGCTTTTGAGAGCTTTCTCGTTCAATCGATCCAACGTGCGGCAGGCTGCCAGAGAATTCGAATTGCCTGCAACGGGTGCGAAGTCGTGACGGAGGAGAGAAACCAGAAAAGGCGCCTCGACGTCCTCGAATTCATAAGCACGGGCGGGTCAATGGGCGGGGAACCGCAGGCGACATTGGAGGCATTTCTCCGCCACGCAAATCCATGGACCGTCTCGCCTGTCAAGAACCCATCCATCGGACCGACGGCGCCGCGGCATGGCCACCGCTCTGCCGATGAGTGAATGTGCAACAGAAGGCACCGGGATGATCGAGTTCGATCCGCGTGGTCGAACGGGATCCTTCCTCATGCACGCGGGTGACCGATCGCCGTGCGCCGTTACGGTGACACGCAGAGGTATCCTCAACGTTGCCTCTCCGCCTCGCGCAACGGCTAGCCGATTTCTTGAAAGCATCGAAGTCTTCCGTGCGATTGCGCGCGAGAAGCTTTCCACGAAGGATCCAGTCGGGCCGCTGGAAGTAACCGCGGAGGACGTGAGGCGCTGGAGGCGGCGGCACGGTATTGCCGTTTCGAACTACAAGGACGATGAGATCCTCGTATCGCGACGTTAGGCCCGCAGTAGTGCAGTTCACTCGGAGTTCTCGATCCACAGAGCGGTCGCCATGTAGCCAAGGCCGATGGTGCTGGCAAAAAGATAAATGAACAGGCCCTGTGCTATGAACGAATCCGGAAAGACCATTCGGTAGCCCATCGCGCCAATCCGGATCTGCCAGATCAGCAGACCTGTGACGCAGCCAAGTGCGAAACCTGTGATGAAACGGGTGAGGATAAACCAGATCAAGCGAGGCATTGCTGCACCTCCGGGCGAATGCATGGAAATGGACGACCGGGCAAAAAGTTCCTGAGCCAAATGACCTAGGTCAAACACGACCGTTTCAAACAATGCAAAAAGCGGGCCTAGGCTTGAGGGAATTTACGATGGACCTTGTCGAGTTCGCAATCAGCGTTTTTGCGCTTCTGATCTTGCCTGGCCCCACGAACGCAATGTTGGCGATGGCGTCGAAAGGTTTGGGGCCGGCTGGGATAGGCGCCCCTCTGGCGGCCGTTCTCGCAGCCTACTTGTCTGTCATTGTACCAGTTTCTGCGTTTGCAGCGCCCTACCTTCACCATCACCCGGTTGTCTTCCAGGTTGTCAAATTGATATCGGCGACATGGGTACTGTACCTGGCGCTGCGGCTTTGGGGCTTGATTGGCCCCGCACAATCGTCAGGACCAGGCTTCGGCCAACTGTTTCTGACAACCCTCCTCAATCCAAAAGGCCTCATCGTCGGGCTTACCATGCTTCCGTCTCGAAGCTCTTTCGCGCCTGACGCAATCGTCGCGTTCCTGGTCGCGGCCGCTGCCACGTCGTCCGTATGGCTGGTGCTGGGCCGGCTCATTCCCGGAGACCAACAACAGTTGCCGCTGCTCGCAAGGAGATGCGGGTCGGCAGCCTTGATGTTGTTTGCCGCAATGCTCACAGCCAGCACGTTGTGATCCGGCCGTTCGCCGGAAGGATGGCTCGGCAGGGCCTCCATCAGCCGCTACAGGACCGTTTCAAGAAGATCGCGAAACAGGCATTGGCAGGGCGTTAGCGCGGTCGCTGACCTAAAACCCAGCGGTTGCCCTGCTTATGGCCATCCGAGGCACCGGAGACGGGGGTTCCAGGGAATGAAGCATTGCATTGCCCCGTTTTCGGCGCAGTGCGTGCCGGTCGATCCACCCTTCCCGTGCGCAGGATGAGCCCTCGTCGAGATCGCATCCGGCAAAAGCTGGCCAGGTCTCTCTGTCGCCCGGCGCGCAGCCTAATCGCGACTTGTGTAAAGGGCGCTTGATCGCTCGAGGTGTTTGAGGACGGCCGCTTCCGCGCCGTTGGCATCGTTCGCCGCCAACCGCTCGAGAATTTCCTCGTGTTCAACAAGAGTGAACTTTTCCTTGCCTGTCCAAATGAGCATTTCGGTATGGTACGCCTTCAGCCACGCGAGCATGGCTTCGCTTACCGCGACGAAAATCGGATTGCCTGATATCTGGGCAATGCGCGTATGAAACTGCATATCGGCAGCGATAAACTCCTCGGCATTGCCGAGGGCCCTGCGCTGATGCTCCAGGATCTCTCTGAGGTCGCGGATGTCAGCTGCCGTTGTTTTGGCGGCAGCTTCACGCGCCATTCCGCGCTCGAAGAATATACGCGAGCTTTTGAGGTGCTCGAGGGAATCGGCTGACTGTGACAGCATGATCTTTGCTGTCAGATCGACCTGCCGCAAAATCGACTTGGCGGTCAATCTCAGTACCTTCGCGCGTTCACCATGGGAAATGCTGACCAATCCCATGTTCGCAAGCGATTGCATTGCCTCACGGATGGCAGGCCGCCCCACACCAAACCTTTCCATGAGAACGCGTTCGGAAGGCATCTCATCTCCCGGCTGAAGTTCGCCCGACGTTATCATCCGCTCCAGCCGGTCAAAGACCTCATCGGACAACTTTCGACGGACGATCTGTTCGATGGGCTGGCTCATGGTCTCTCGCTGGCTCAAAATGTTCCCATCCTCTTATGCATCTTCGGACGCCTGCAAGAAAGTCCGACATTTCGAATAGCTGTCGGCTTCAAAATTTTTCCGTTGCAGAAAATGGAATACTCATTATACCAGATCACAAGTTGATGCCATGACAAAGATTGGGGCTTGGCAGGAGGAACAACGGGTTCGAAATGATGATTACGCTGACCTACCGCATTGAAACCCCTGTCAGCGTCGAGGCCATGGCGGCCAAGATCGCCAGCGACCAATCGACCGGCACCTTCGTTGCCGTTCCCGGCGAAACCGAAGAGCTGAAGGCCCGCGTTGCCGCACGCGTCCTTGACATTAGACATCTGCCCGATGCGGATCACCCGACCTGGCCAGAGGTCGCTCGCGGACATGGTCCACTTCGCCGCGCTGACGTTGACATCGCCTTTCCCCTCGATGCGATCGGGACCGACCTGTCGGCATTGATGACGATTGCGATCGGCGGCGTGTTTTCGATCAAGGGCATGACCGGCATCCGCATCGTGGACATGAAGCTGCCGGAGGCCTTTCGATCAGCGCACCCTGGCCCGCAATTCGGACGTCCCGGCACCCGCCGCCTGACCGGTGTCGACGATCGGCCGATCATCGGCACGATCGTCAAGCCCGCCCTTGGCCTGCGCCCGAAGGAGACCGCGGCCCTGGTCGGCGAACTCATTCAGTCCGGTGTGGACTTCATCAAGGACGACGAGAAGCTGATGAGCCCCGCCTATTCGCCGCTCAAGGAGCGCGTCGAGGCAATCATGCCTCTGATCCTCGATCATGAGCAGAGAACCGGGAAAAAGGTGATGTATGCGTTCGGCATCTCCCATGCCGACCCCGATGAGATGATGCGCAACCATGATCTCGTCCTCAAAGCGGGGGGGAATTGCGCCGTCATCAATATCAACTCGATCGGCTTTGGTGGCATGAGTTTCCTCAGGAAACGGTCCGGCCTGGTGTTGCATGCCCACCGGAACGGATGGGACGTCCTGACCCGTGATCCAGGGGCAGGCCTGGATTTCAAGGTTTACCAGCAGTTCTGGCGCCTCCTGGGCGTCGACCAGTTCCAGATCAACGGCATTCGCGTGAAGTACTGGGAGCCTGACGAAAGCTTCGTCGAGTCATTCAAGGCAGTCAGCACGCGGTTGTTTGACGAGGTCGATTGCCTGCCCGTTGCCGGCTCCGGGCAATGGGGTGGCCAGGCAGCCGAAACATATCAGCGCACCGGCCGCACGACCGACCTACTCTATCTCTGTGGCGGCGGCATCGTCAGCCATCCAGACGGCCCTGCTGCCGGCGTGCGCGCCGTGCAGCAGGCCTGGCAGGCGGCCGTAGCCGACATACCGCTCGACGAATACGCCAAGGATCATCCTGAGCTTGCCGCTTCAATTGCGAAGTTTGGCGATGGCAAGGCTGCCTGACGCCATGACAAAGCCTCTGCTCAGCTACTTCGGCGATGACTTTACCGGCTCGGCCGACGTCATGGAGGCCCTCGCCTCCAGCGGTGTAGCCACCGTCCTGTTTCTTGGAATGCCCACGGTCGCTACGGCCGAGCGTTTCAAAGATTACCGTGCGTTCGGCATTGCCGGGACCAGCCGGAGTGAAACGCCTGACTGGATGGACGAGCATCTGCCCGCAATCTTCGAATGGCTGAAGACGCGCGGTGCCGACATTTGCCACTACAA
This sequence comes from Rhizobium sp. P1_C7, assembly GCF_056406295.1. Lineage (NCBI taxonomy): Bacteria > Pseudomonadati > Pseudomonadota > Alphaproteobacteria > Hyphomicrobiales > Rhizobiaceae > Rhizobium > Rhizobium sp. P1_C7. The sequence goes on along the minus strand of NZ_JBFUAL010000010.1, from coordinate 134,003 downwards.
GGTCTGCTCGACCTTCGATTCCAGCCCTGCAATCGGCAATATCGGCAGGGCGATCGAGATCGGGAGGACCATATTTGATCAACCGAGCGTTCCAGTCATCGTCGGTGCGCCGCAATTGAAGCGCTACACAGCCTTCGGGCATCTTTTCGCAGCCTATCAGGGTCGTGTCTATCGCATTGATCGTCATCCTGTGATGAGCCGCCACCCGGTGACGCCGATGGGCGAAGCCGATCTTGCCGTGCATCTGGCGAAACAGACAGTGCTGCCCGTTGCACTTGCAGACCTCGCCACCATCACCGCAGTCGATGCGGATCAGCGCGTCGACAAGATCGCAGCCGACACGTCCGGCATCATGCTGATCGACGTCGACAGCGCTCAGTCCCAAGCGGCTGCTGGCCGGCAGCTTTGGCGGGCCAAGCGCACGAACGGGCTGTTTACAGCTGGCTCTTCTGGTGTCGAATACGCGCTGCTTCAAGCGTGGAAGACCGAGGGCCTACTGGGCGAGCAGCCGGAATTTCACTCGCCGGGCAAAGTCGAGCGGCTTGCGGTCGTCTCGGGAAGCGTCTCCCCGACGACCGAACGCCAGATCCGCGACGCAACGGCCAAGGGTTTCGACGGCATCGGCATCGATCCCCTGGAACTGGTCGGTGAGAACCGCGATCGGTCGATCGATGCCGCGGTCACCGAAGGTGTCAAACGGCTAAAGGCGGGCCGTAGCGTCGTTCTGCACACCGCGCTCGGGCCGGGAGAAGACCGCGGGATCGACATCGATCGGATACCGGGAGCACGCCATAGGTTGGGATCCGCTCTTGGGATCATTCTCAGGCGTCTCGTGGAGAACGAAAACCTCAGCCGTGCGATCGTCGCCGGTGGGGACACGTCCAGCCACGCGCTGAAGGAGTTGCACATCGACGCGCTGACAACCCTGCTTCCCCTGCCCCAAACACCAGGTTCTCCGCTCTGCACTGCTCATGGAAGCCACGCCCCAACCAATGGATTGCAGGTGGCACTGAAGGGCGGCCAGGTCGGTAGCGACGACTATTTTTCGCAGATCCGCGATGGAAGAAGAGCATAGACATGACTTACTGGGTCGGTACCAGCTTCAAGATGAACAAGGTTTTGAGCGAGGCTCTTCACTTCGCAGAACGTCTGGCCGCCGCAGATGATGACCGCCATCCGGCAATTCAGCGCTTCGTCATTCCGTCCTTCACCACCGTCCGTGAAGTGAAGAAGACGCTTGCCGGAACGTCGGTGAAGGTCGGGGCACAGAACATGCATTGGGATGTCTCCGGCGCCTGGACGGGTGAGGTCTCACCCGCGATGCTGAATGATTGCAACCTGGACATTGTCGAGCTTGGCCATTCCGAACGGCGTCAGCATTTTGGCGAAACCGACGAGACGGTTGGCCTCAAGGTCGAGGCCGCCGTCAGGCACGGATTGATCCCGCTAGTCTGCATTGGAGAGACGCTGGCCGAGCGCAATGCCGGCGATGCGGACGCCGTGCTAGAGCGGCAGGTCGAGGGCGCATTGGCTCGTGTTTCCGACGCCGGAAAAGACGCAACCATCCTGCTCGCCTACGAACCCGTCTGGGCGATCGGCGTGAACGGGATCCCGGCCTCCGCCGATTATGCCGACGCCAGGCATGCGAGAATCGCCGAGGTCGCCACGAATGCGCTCGGACGCCCAGTTCCTGTTGTCTATGGCGGCAGCGTCAATCCGCAGAATTGCGAAGAATTGATCGCTCAACCGCACATTGACGGGCTGTTTATTGGTCGCTCGGCATGGGCCGTGGACGGCTACCTCGACATCCTGAGACGCGTTGCCTCGGCGATTGGAACTCGAACATCAACCTCATCCCTTCCCGCAAATTGACGGACTGAAAGGACCCATGACATGAAAATCGCAATTGGAGCGGACAGCGCTGGCAAGCCGTTGCTGGATGTCATCGCCATCCACCTCGCAGGCAAGGCAGAACTCGAGGTTCATGACCTCAGTCAGTCCGGATTCTACGCCGATCTGTCACAGAAACTCGCACAGACGATCCTTGATGGCGAAAATGACCGCGGCATCCTGTTTTGTGGTACCGGCATCGGGGTCTGCATCTCGGCCAACAAGGTTCCGGGTATAAGAGCAGCCCTCACGCACGACACCTACTCCGCCGAGCGGGCAGCAAAATCCAACAACGCCCAGATCATCACCATGGGTGCGCGCGTCATCGGACCCGAACTTGCCAAGGCTATCGTGGATGTCTGGCTGACGTCGAACTTCGACCCGAACGGCCCCTCTGTCGGCAACGTCGATGCAATCGACCGGCTGGACGCGCACAAGTAGATCAAAGTGATATGGTGATTGACTCATCATACCAGTTCCGCTAGGAATTCATAAAACTTTCGAGGTGAGGAAACATGACTTCAATTGCTCTCTTTGGCGCCGGCGGCAAAATGGGCTACCGGCTGGCAAAAAACCTCATGGGTTCCCGGTTCGACGTGCGCCATGTGGAGGTCAGCGACGCCGGCAAGGCGCGACTAAAGAACGATCTTGGACTGGACTGTGTGCCGACAGCCGACGCCCTTGATGGCGCTGAGGTGGTCATACTGGCCGTGCCAGATACGGCGATCGGCAAGGTTGCTTCCAGCATCGTTGACCAGCTGAAGCCCGGCACGATCGTCGTGGCCCTCGATGCTGCCGCTCCCTTTGCCAATCACCTGCCCAAGCGTGCCGACCTCACCTACTTCGTCACACATCCATGCCACCCGCCGATCTTCAACGACGAGACGGAAATGTCGGCAAAGAAGGACCATTTTGGCGGGCTCTTTGCCAAGCAACACATCGTTTCGGCATTGATGCAGGGACCGGAAGACGCTTATGCGCTCGGCGAGGAAATCGCAAAGGTCATCTGGGCACCCGTCATGCGCTCGCATCGGGTTACCGTTGAGCAGATGGCTATGCTCGAGCCAGGCCTGTCCGAGACGGTCTGCGCATCGCTGCTCGTCGTCATGCGCCAGGCCATGGACGAATGCGTTGCACGCGGCGTGCCGGCGGAAGCTGCTCGCGACTTCCTGCTGGGTCACATGAACGTTCTCGGCGCGGTCATCTTCAAGGAAGTCGACGGCGTGTTTTCCGATGCCTGCAACAAGGCCATCGAGTTCGGCATCCCCGCATTGATGAAGGATGACTGGAAGAAGGTCTTCGAACCACAGGAGATTGCCGACAGCATCCGGCGCATCACCTGATACCGATCCCGGGAGGGCGCAACCCCTCCCTTTCGCTGCCCTGCTGGGAACAGGGCCTGTTTCATATTGGGAGGAAACCATGAGACTGACACGTAGACTGACTGTCGCTGCCTTCGTCAGCGCACTTGCACTGGGGACTGCAATGCCCGCCTTTTCGGCGGATCTGATCGCCATTATCACGCCAGCACACGACAACCCCTTCTTCAAGGCTGAAGCCGTCGGCGCCGAAGCCAAGGCGAAGGAACTGGGTTACGAAGCGCTCGTCATGACCCACGACGATGATGCCAACAAGCAGTCTCAGATGATCGATACCGCCATCGGTCGCGGTGCCAAGGCCATCATCCTCGACAACGCCGGCGCCGACGCGACGGTGGCTGCGGTGAAGAAGGCCAAGGACGCCGGCATTCCGTCATTCCTCATCGATCGTGAGATCAATGCGACCGGCGTCGCGGTTGCGCAGATCGTTTCCAACAACTACCAGGGTGCCCAGCTCGGCGCGCAGGAATTCGTCAAGCTGATGGGCGAAAAGGGCAACTATGTCGAACTCGTCGGCAAGGAATCCGACACCAATGCCGGCATCCGCTCGCAGGGCTACCACGACGTCATCGACGACTATCCGGACCTGAAGAGCGTCGCCAAACAGTCCGCCAACTGGAGCCAGACGGAAGCCTACGCAAAGATGGAAACCATCCTGCAGGCCAATCCTGACATCAAAGGCGTAATTTCGGGCAATGATACGATGGCCATGGGCGCAATCGCGGCACTGCAGGCCGCCGGCCGCAAGGATGTGATCGTCGTGGGCTTCGACGGCTCCAACGACGTCCGAGACTCCATCAAGTCAGGCGGCATCAAGGCAACCGTGCTGCAGCCCGCCTACGCGCAGGCTCAGATGGCTGTCGAACAGGCCGACGCCTACATCAAGACCAAGACAGCGCCGAAGGAAGAAAAGCAGCTGATGGATTGCGTTCTCATCAACGCAGACAACGCGGGCGGGCTCGAAACCTTCGCTGTCACGAACTAAGGACGGCTCAAACCTATGGCGAAGGGCGCCAATGGCGCTCTTCGCTTTTTTTGTCCTACCCCACGGAGTTTCTTGGATGGCGAGGGTCAGAAGCGCGGTCGTGATCGCATTGCTTGCGGTTGCATTGCCGGGCTGCAAAATCATAAAGACGCCGACGGCGGAGGAAAAGGCAGCGGAAACGGCCAAGAGCGCGTTCGATCCTGCAGCAAAAGTCGATGTCATCTGGCAGTCGCAGGCCATTCCCTATTTGGACAAGCGTGCCGGAGACCTCCAGGACGTCGTGGCACTGGCGGCTTCAAGCCCCGACCAGGCGGGCGCGAAATATGGCAACCCCCGCAAGCAAAGTAGCGCGCCATGGACCTATGCGGTCAAGCTGAACGGGAAGGTTGTCGCGGCCGACACCGCATCGCGCGCAGCAGTGATCGATGTTGATGCAGATGGCGACGGGAAAGCCGATGCCAAGGTACAGATCGGTCCGGCGATCCGCGGCACGGCCCTGCGGGACACGCTCGAATTTGTCAATTTCAACGAGTTCAAAAACCAGATCGAATGGGCGAAGTTCGGCAAGGCATTCAACGACAAGGTCAACGCCGTCCTTCTGGCACCCTTGCCGCGGGATGCGCTGACTGGCAAGACCGTTACGGTAACGGGTGCGTTTCCGCTGCCCGCCTCTGGACAGTTGCCCGTGATCACGCCATCCGAACTGGCGGTGGGGCAATGAGCGAGCCGATCCAACAGGACGTCATCCTACGCCTCGACGACGTGTCGAAGGTCTATTCGGGCATTGTCGCCGTCAAGCGCGCAAACCTTGAGTTGCGGCGCGGCGCGGTCAACGTGCTGGTCGGCGAGAACGGTGCCGGCAAGTCGACGCTGATGAAGATCATCGCAGGCGTTGAACGGCCAACGATCGGCCGCATCGTCCTTGATGGTGAACCGGTCTTTTTCGACAGTCCGGCCGATGCCCAGGCCCATGGCATAGGGATGATCTTTCAGGAGCTGAACCTGTTTGCCAACATGACCGTGGCCGAGAACATCTTTACCACGCGCGAGATTACCCGCGGCATCCGCGGCATTGACCACAAGGCACAGATTGAAAAGGCAAACGCGTTTCTCCAACGGCTCGATGCAGGCATCAATGCCGAGACCATGGTCGAGGATCTGCCGATCGGCCAGCAGCAGCTGGTTGAGATCGCCAAGGCGATGTCGCTGAATGCACGCATCCTGATCATGGACGAGCCGACGTCCGCATTGTCGGCCTCCGAGGTCGAAATCCTCTTCAAAGTCATTGCCGAATTGAAGGCACAGGGCGTCGCAATCGTTTATATCTCGCATCGCCTGGAAGAGCTGATGCGGATCGGCGATTACATCACGGTATTGCGCGACGGCCAGATCACCGGCCAGGCGATGGTTCGCGACATCGATACCAAATGGATCGTGCGCTCGATGATCGGCTCCGACGCCAAGGATTTCGCCAGAGCCGTTGATCACTCACTCGGTGCCGAGGCCTTTCGCGCCGAAGCGATAAGCCTGCCGAGGCGAACCGGCGGACTAGCCGTTGACCATGTCTCGCTCTCGGTTCGATCCGGCGAGATTCTTGGCATCTACGGATTGATGGGTGCCGGCCGAAGCGAGTTCTTCGAGTGCGTCATTGGCAGGCACCCGCATTCGACAGGGAAAGTCTTCATCGACGGCTCGGAGGTTCGCGAACGCGACACCACCCGGCGGATCCGGCGTGGGCTCGCCCTGATACCGGAGGATCGCCAGCGCGAGGGCCTGGTGCAGGTGTTGTCGATCGCGAGCAATCTGACGCTTGCAAGCCTGCAGCGCTTCACCCGGATATTCCACATCAAGGCCAGCGCCGAGAAACTGGCCATTGGCGACATGATCCGCGACCTCTCGATCAAGGCTCCCAATCCCGATTTCGAAGTCACGTCGATGTCTGGCGGCAACCAGCAGAAGGTTGTCATCGGCAAGGCCTTGATGACGAACCCCAAGGTTCTCCTGATGGACGAACCAAGCCGCGGCATCGACGTCGGTGCCAAGGCGGACGTGTTTCGCACCATGCGCAGACTGGCCGGCAACGGCCTTGCGATACTATTTTCAACCTCCGACCTTGAAGAGGTCATGGCACTTTCCGACCGCATCGCCGTCCTCAGCAACGGCAAGCTGGTCGCAATCTTCGACAAGAACGAAGCGACGGAAGAAGCCATCATCGCAGCATCAGCCAAGGGCCACGGACAAACAGGAAAGCTCGCTTCATGACTGCGGACACTTCTTCCACTTTCGGGGCCAGGCGTTCGAATGGCTCGATCCTGCTGACGCTGATGAAGCTTAGAACGTTCATCGCGCTCTTTGCCGTGATCATTTTCTTTGCGATCTTTGCACCGAACTTCACGTCGACGGCAAACATGATCCTGATGTCGAAGCATGTGGCTCTCAACGCCTTCCTGGCGATGGGCATGACATTCGTCATTATCACCGGGGGCATCGACCTCTCGGTTGGCTCGATCGTCGGGCTGTGCGGCATGGTCGCCGGCGCTCTCATTTTGAACGGCGTTGAATTGCCGATCGGCTACACGATCTTCTTCAACATCTACGAGATCGTGCTGATCACTCTGGCCGTTGGTCTGGCGATCGGCCTGATCAACGGGCTTTTGATCACCAAGCTCAACGTCGCGCCATTCATCGCAACGCTCGGCACGCTCTACATCGCAAGAGGTCTCGCCCTCCTGTCGTCCGATGGCCAGACCTTCCCCAATCTCGTCGGACGGCCCGAATATGCGACGACCGGCTTCGACGTCTTCGGCGCGGGACGGATGTTGGGCCTGCCCGTTTCGATCTGGATCCTGATCGTGCTTGCGTTGATCGCCGCTTATGTTGCACGTTCGACGCCGATCGGACGGCATATCTTTGCCGTTGGCGGCAACGAGCGTGCGGCACGCATGTCCGGCATCCGCGTGGATGTCGTCAAGATCTTCGTCTACATGTTCTCAGGGCTTTGTGCGGCGATCGTAGGGTTGGTGATATCGTCCGAACTCATGGCCTCTCATCCGGCTACCGGCGAGAGCTTCGAGTTGAACGCAATTGCCGCAGCCGTGCTTGGCGGGACATCGATGTCCGGCGGACGCGGAACGATCGGCGGCACGATCATCGGTGCCTTCGTCATCGGCATTCTTTCGGATGGCTTGGTCATGATGGGCGTTTCATCCTTCTGGCAGATGGTCATCAAGGGGCTGGTGATCATCATCGCGGTGGTCGTCGATCAGGCACAGCGCCGGCTTCAGCAGCGCGTGACCCTCATGCAAATGGCAAAGGCAGGTTAGGAATGACCGAACTGAATGGCGCACTCATCGGCTGCGGCTTCTTTGCAGTCAACCAGATGCATGCGTGGCGGGATGTGGCCGGTGCCGGAATCATTGCAATCTGCGACCGCGACCCGCAGCGGCTGAAGATCGTCGGCGACCAGTTCGGCATCGAGCGTCGCTATAGCGATGCGGCCCGAATGTTTGCCGATGGCGGCTTCGATTTTGTGGATATCGCCACCACTGTACAGAGCCATCGCGTACTGGTGGAGATGGCCGCGGGCCACAAGGTACCCGCCATCTGCCAGAAGCCGTTCGCAAAGTCGCTTGATGATGCCAAGGCAATGGTCAAGATTTGCGCCGAGGCCGGTGTCCCGTTGATGGTGCACGAAAACTTCCGCTGGCAGACCCCGATACAGGCGGTGAAGAAAGTGCTGGAAGACGGTGTGATCGGCGAGCCATTCTGGGGTCGCTTCTCATTCCGGTCCGGCTACGATGTCTTCTCCGGCCAGCCCTATCTCGCCGAGGGCGAACGCTTCATCATCGAAGATCTCGGCATCCACACGCTCGATATCGCACGATACATACTGGGCGATGTCACCCGGCTGAGCGCACGCACAAGGCGCGTCAACCCGTCGATCAAGGGTGAGGATGTCGCGACCATGCTCCTCGATCATGAAGACGGTGCGACCTCGATCGTGGACGTCAGCTACGCATCGAAGCTCTCGACGGAACCCTTCCCTGAAACGCTGATCGAGCTGGATGGAACCGCAGGCAGCATACGGCTCTTGCAGGGTTACCGCCTCGAAGTCAGCAGCCAGACTGGCACCGATGTGTCGGATGTTTCGCCGAAGCTCCTCTCCTGGGCATCGCGTCCCTGGCACAACATTCAGGAGAGCGTATTTGTCATCCAGCAGCATTGGGCAGACCGTCTCGTCGCCGGCGGTGAGACATCGACGTCAGGTGCGGACAACCTCAAGACCTTTGCTCTTGTCGAAGCGGCCTATGACAGCGCCGCCAGCGGCCAGACGGTTGACATTGGAACGATGCTGCGATGAGCGGGGCCGACACGTTCCTGATCTATGGGACAGAAGAGGTCGAGCCGCAGCCGGTACGCCTCACAGCCGGCAGACTGACCGCCGATCTGAGCAACGGCAATCTGCGTTCGATTGCCTATGACGGGGTCGAGGTGCTTCGGGCTGTCTCCTATCTGGTCCGCGACCGCGACTGGGGAACCTACGCCCCACGCATTGCCGACATGACAATCGATCAATGGGAGAACGCTTTTTCCGTCCGCTATGTCGCGCATTGCCAAGGGCATGATGGCACGAACCTTGCGGTCAGCGTGCATATCTGCGCGCAGGCCAATGCGCCCCTGATCTTCGACGCGAAAGCCATATCCACCAGCGGGTTTGAGACCAACCGCTGCGGCTTTTGCATTCTCCATCCGATCGTTGGCGTCGCTGGAATGCCCGTCTCGGTCGAGCATTCCGACGGGCGGCAAGAGGAGACGCGGTTTCCTGCTCTGATCGATCCGTGGCAGCCGTTCAAGGACATGCGCGCCATCACCCATACCGTGATGCCGGGTGTAACCGCCAGGTGTGGGATGGAAGGTGATGTCTTTGAGATGGAGGATCAGCGGAACTGGTCGGACGCGTCCTACAAGACCTATGTCCGCCCTCTCGCACTGCCATGGCCTTATCGGATACCTGCGGGCGAGCCGGTTCTCCAGCGTATCGTCCTCGACATCGCCGACGAGCGGGCGATCTTGACGCCCGCCTCGGTAGAGGTGGAACGGCGCACCGTCGTGCTCGCAAGGGGCGAACGGCGCGGCCGAATGCCATCGATCGGGGTTATCGTGACCGCCGAAGAATCCAAGGCTGCACTCCGCGAGGCCAGGACGCTTGCCGAAATCGGACCGCAGGAATTGCTCTTCCATTTCGACCCCGCAGCGGGGCACGATGCAGACGCGTTCACGCGATTTGCAGCCGTCGCAAAACTTCATTCGGGCACATCATCCCTTGAAATTGCCCTACCATGCAAACGACCCGTGAACATCGAGATCGGCGAGATTGCAGGCGAAATGCGTGACGCCGGATTCAAGCCCGATGCGATCATCATCTCGCCTTCCATCGACCGGCAATCAACGCCGCCCGGAAGCAAATGGCCTGAATGTCCTCCACTCAGCGAAGTCTACGCCGCTGCCCAAGCCGCCTTTCCGGACATCCGGCTCGGTGGAGGTATGCTCAGCTATTTCACCGAACTCAATCGCAAGCGCGTACCATCGGAGCCGCTCAGCTTCGTCAGCCATTGCACCAACCCGATCGTGCACGCCGCTGATGACCTTAGCGTGATGCAGACACTTGAAGCACTGCCGTTCATCACCCGTTCCGTTCGCGCAATCTATGGGGACAAGCCGTACCGGATCGGACCGTCGACGATTGCAATGCGTCAGAACCCCTATGGCAGCCGCACCATGGACAATCCGAATGGCGTGCGCATGCCAATGGCCAATAGCGATCCGCGCCATAATGGTCTCTTCGCCGAGGCCTTCGCATTCGCCTATGTCGCGAAGGTGCTGGATGCGCAGTTGGAATGCCTGATCCTGTCAGCGTTGACGGGCAAGTTCGGCCTTCTGGCAGGCAGGTCCGAGCCCATCGCCGAGGGTGGCCGACGCCCGCTTTTCAGGGCCGTGAAAACACTGGCCGGCCTTGCGGGCTGCGAATGGGTGGAATGCTCGTCATCAAGTCCTTCACGGGTACTGGCGTTCACGACGAACGCGCCACCCGGTGCGATTTTGTGGATTGTCAACGTGACGAAGAGCGATCAACAGGTTGATCTTGGATCGTTGCGACGCGCTGACGGGCCGACGGGAAGCGTGCTTGCTCTGTCACCCTACGAGGTCAGGTCGGTTGCACTCGCGGATTGATATTGCATCACGCCGGCGTAGCTGTAGCCTTCTGGAGCGCGAAAACTGGGAGGACTAGCGTGAAAACCAAAAAGCTCATCAATCACGGCGACGCGGCAGTGGACGAGATGCTCGAAGGCATTCTCGCCGCGCATCCAGACCATCTCTATGCTGTCGACGGTTCATCCCGGTCGATCATAGCCAAGGAAGGGCCACGCAAAGGCAAGGTTGGACTGGTAATCGGAGGCGGCTCAGGTCACGAGCCGAGCTTCCTCGGTTTCGTCGGCAAGGGATTGGCCGATGCCGCTGCTGTCGGCAATGTCTTTGCATCCCCCCCGCCCGATCCGATCATCGCCTGCGCAAAGGCGGTCGACGGCGGGGCGGGCGTTCTCTTCATGTATGGCAACTACGCCGGCGACGTCATGAATTTTGACATGGCTGCCGAAATGCTGGCAATGGACGACATTGAGGTCCGGACTGTGTTGACGACAGATGACGTTGCCTCCGCACCGCCAAGCGAGCGACAGAAGCGGCGTGGGGTGGCCGGGAACGTCTTTATTTTCAAGGCTGCGGGCGCTGCGTGCGACAGGATGTACTCCCTCGATGAGGTTGAGCGCGTCGCCCGCAAGGCGAACGATCGGACGTTCACCATGGGCGTCGCGCTGTCGCCCTGCTCACTGCCACAGACGCTGCGGCAGAATTTTGAAATGGCCGACAACGAGATGGAAGTCGGTATGGGCATCCATGGCGAACCTGGCGTTGCGCGCAGTCTTCTCAAACCTGCCGATCAGGTGGCGGACGAATTGCTGGACACCATCCTCACCGATGCGAAACCTGGGCGAGGCGAGCGCGTTTCGGTCCTCGTAAATTCGCTCGGATCGACGCCGTTGATGGAGCTGTACATCCTCATGCGTCGATTGAAGACGAGGCTCGACGAAGCGGGCATCGTTATCCATTCGTCGCTGGTTGGACACTATTGCACATCGCTCGAGATGGCGGGAGCATCGATCACGCTGATGCATCTCGATGACGAATTGCAGGATCTGATCGACCATCCCTGCGATTGCGCAATGTTCCGGGCTGGCGAGGCACACAAATGAGCCAGATTACGGTGAGCGATCTGCAGCGGCTGCTGACGAATATTGCAACGGCAATGACGGCCGAGAAAGAGTACTTCTGTCGCCTTGACGGCATCATCGGTGACGCTGACCATGGGATTGCGATGGAGCTTGGTTTTGTCGCTGCGGCCAGGGCCGCCGGGGAGCTGGATCTGTCCACAGCCGATCCTACGGCGATATTCAACACAGCGGCAAAGGCTTTCCTGAACGCAGTGGGCGCATCCTCGGGACCTCTCTATGCAACCGCTTTGATGCGAGCGGGCGCCGTGGTGAAGGGAAAGGCCACGCTAAACGACGAGGACATGGTCGGCGCCTTCGTGGCGCTTGCCAAAGGCATACAAGACCGCGGCAAGGCAGAGATCGGCGAAAAGACGATGGTCGACGCCTGGGTACCGGCTGCCAATGCGTGCCAGAACGCCAGGGCCGAGGGAGCATCGCTTGAGCAATGCCTCTCAGCCGCGCTTAACGCTGCCGAAGCTGGACGAGATGCCACGAAAGATATGGTCGCAACAAAAGGTCGTTCCTCGCGACTGGGCGTAAGATCGATCGGCCATATCGATCCCGGCGCCGCATCCGCAACAGTCGTCATCGCCAGCATTCGTTCCATGCTTGCACGTCAATGACGATCCCATCATCATACCAGTGACATTCTGACGTAGATTCTGCCGGAACCAAGCTCAGCATGTTGATTTCCCAAGTGGGGCCGCAAGACCGCTTTCTCGAACGTTGGCGACACGCGTCCCTTCGTGCCGTGGTCATAGCTTCGGGCCCGCCTGTTTCAGCGCAGCCGTCAGTTGAGCCTGTGTAAAAGGCTTCGGCAAGCGCAGGGTGCCGGGATCAGCTCCTGCGGGTAGTTCCGCATAGCCGGTCGCGAGGATCACCGGGATGTCAGGGAATGCCTCCTTGATTGTCGTTGCAAGCTCCGATCCGGTCATGCCAGGCATGGCGTGATCGGTTACCACGATGTCGGGTACGAACCCGCTCTCGAGGAGTGCCAGAGCTTCCTTCCCGGTCTGGGCCTGCGCGGTTTGGTGACCGAGATCCTCCAGCATGAGTACCGTATTCATCAGCACGAGCGCGTCATCATCAACCGCGAGAACTGTCAGGGGCCGGTCCGAAGAGGGGGCCGGCTCCTCTTTTTTCGTTTCCGTTGCGGTCTGGGTTTCTGCATCAACCACCGGCAACCAGAGTTCGGCGGTCGTTCCCTCACCCTTTCGGGACTTCAGAACAAGCTTTCCCCCGGACTGCGCCATCAGCCCCTGGACCATGGGAAGACCAAGGCCGGTTCCTTTACCGATGCCCTTCGTGGTGAAAAACGGCTCCACAGCGCTCGCAAGTGTCTTCTCGTCCATACCTTCGCCCTCGTCCATCACGGAGAGGCATACGTACTCGCCCGCAAGGAGGTCGTCCCGCGATGACGACTTCGGTACGGATCGGTGGGCGGCGGCGATCGTGATGGCCCCGCCTTCGGGCATTGCATCACGCGCGTTGACACAAAGATTGAGCAGAGCGCTCTCGAGCTGGTTCGGATCCGACTTCACCTTCGACAGCGAAATTGGAAACTGCGTCTGAATCGGAATTTCAGGACCAATCGCCCGCTGCAACAGGTCCGCCATTCCACGGACGAGGTCGGTGACGTCGACCGTCTCGAACGACAACTCCTGACGGCGGGCGAAGGCAAGGAGGCGTTGGGTGAGCGCAGCACCGCGCTGGGCGCCCTGGATGGCATTGTCAATCAAGTCGATGACGTCCATCCCCTTGAGCGCGCGCTTGCGCGCCACGTCCAGGCTTGCGAGCACGACCATGAGAAGATTGTTGAAGTCGTGGGCCATGCCGCCGGTGAGTTGACCGAGGGCCTCCATTTTCTGCGCCTGGAGGAGCGCCTCCTGCGCGGCTCGCTTCTCGCTGACGTCGCGTGTGACCTTGGCGAATCCGATGAGCGTGCCGTCGTCCGCGCGGATCGGATCGATGATGACGCTTGCCCAGAAGCGCGTGCCGTCCTTTCTGAGACGCCATCCCTCGCGCTCGAAGCGACCCTCTTCCGCAGCGATGTTGAGCGCGGTCGCCGGAAGTCCTTCCGCCCGATCCTCCTCCGTATAGAACCTCGAGAAGTGCTGTCCGATGATCTCTTCCGGAGCGTATCCCTTGATGCGCTGTGCGCCGAGATTCCAGCTCGAGACATTGCCTTCCAGGTCGAGCATGTAGATCGCATAATCCGTCACCCCCTGCACCAGCAATCGGAACTGCTCCTCGCTGCGCCGGAGCTCGTCTTGCGCCTTTTTGCGTTCTGTCAGGTCGCGGGTGATCTTCGCAAAGCCCAATAGCCTGCCCTCGCGGTCCTTGATCGCATCGATGACAACGTGCGCCCAGAAGCGGCTACCATCCTTGCGGACGCGCCAGCCCTCGTTCTCGAAACGGCCTTCCGTCTGTGCGATATCAAGGGCCCGGCGGGGCAATCCTCGTTCGCGGTCTTCCTCGACATAGAAGGTTGACAAATGCGAACCTAAAATCTCGTGCTCGTTATAGCCCTTGAACCGCTCTGCGCCGGCGTTCCAGCTGCTGACATGGCCTTGTGGGTCCAGCATGTAGATCGCATAATCCGTGATCCCGTCGACGAGGATCCGGTAGCGGTCATCCGGCGGGATCTCGATGGTCGCTTCAGCTAGCATGTAACGTTCCAGACTATGTGCGAGTAAAGTTTGAGAAATAGGGCTGGCGCCCGCGTTAACAACGGCTGCCTTGGCAGCCGGGTGCCGCAGATCGCCAAACATGAGGTAATCGCGGCGCGATCTCCCCCGGCCATTGTCCAAGATGATGGCTGAAACGTGTGGGTTGCCCCCAACAGGATGGAACGGGCTCACGATTGGCACGGGACCAAACACCGATTGGAGGCGCGACCGTGGACCAATATGTCGGCGGGACGTTTCGTTGAAAGCTACTGCGATCTCGATCGGGACAGGAGGGAAAGCGGATCTGGCGGGGAAGTGTCCGTCGGATCCAATTCTTCTGGCAGAGACGATCCGGAACCTCGCGCCATAGGCCAGGCGCGTCGTATTCGACACGGGGCCGTTGTCGACATGGTTCCATCAGGCGCGATGGCCGACGTCATGCACAAAGCATCGCTCAGATTTTCTCCGCCGTCGTCCTATCATAGTATATTTTTTCTATCAATTTAATAGATTTTTCTTAATTCTCGCTCGTGAGGCAAAGCCACATCGGTTTTGCCAATCGAAGGTGGGACATGAGTGACTATGACAAGGCGCCGGCCAGCGGCGCACGCTTTTATGCCATCCGGCTGAAGCCCGGACAGGACGTAGTCAAGGAACTTCGGGCGTTCGTCAACGCCAACAGATTAAAGGCGGTCTCCATCGTTTCGGTGGTCGGAAGCCTGAATACGGCACTGTTGCGATATGCCAACACTGGCGTGTGGGCGGAAGTGAGCGACCACTTCGAGATTGTTTCACTCGTCGGCACGATCGACGAGAAGGGAGAGCATCTGCACATCTCTCTCTCCGACCGCACGGGAAAGACCATCGGCGCGCATTTCGGCGTCGGATCGGCGGTCTACACCACGGCCGAAATCATCCTTGCGGAATTCCCGGATCTTCAGTTCCGGCGCGAACTCTGCCCGCAATCGGGATGGGAAGAACTGATCGTCGAAGAACGTCGGGCGAGCTGATTTTTTGAGCATCGAACGCTAGACCGGCCGGAATGTTCATGCCGGGCGCGTTTTCACATTGGGGGACGAAAACATGACCACAGCCGTAAAAACCTATTTCGACACCAGGATCCTGGCATTGATCGCCGTGGCGATCGTCATCAATATCGTCGGCGGCCAGATCAACGACCTGTTGCGCCTGCCGATTTTCCTGGATTCAATCGGCACCATCCTGGTTGCCGTTCTTGCCGGGCCGATCGCCGCCGCAGTCACGGGCGTCCTGACAAACCTGATCATCGGACTGATCTTCGCCCCGGTCGCGGCTGCCTTCGCCCCGGTCGCTCTGGTCATCGGCCTTGTCGCCGGACTGCTTGCACGGGCAGGATGGTTCAGGACCGCGTGGCAGGCAGTGATTTCCGGCGTGGTCATCGCCGCCGCATTGACGCTGATTGCCGTGCCGATTCAGATCTATATCTTCGGCGGCGTCACAGGCGCCGGCTCCGATTTCTTCATCGCCTACCTTTCCAGCGTCGGCCAGACCTTGTTCAGTTCGGTTGCCCTGACGATCTTCGGGTCGAACGTTGCCGACAAGGTGCTTTCCGCCCTCCTCATCTGGGGACTGGTTCGCCAGCTGCCTGCACGCCTCACGGCTGGCTATGATTACCTGAGATTCAGCAGGGCGGCGGCCTGATGCAGGCCGCATCGCTTCACAGCCCGGGGAAGAGCCTTCTTCACCGGGCAAATCCCTTCACAAAGCTGAGCGGTGTTCTTGCTGTCGTCACGACCGCCTTCCTGCTGCCTTGGCCAGCGCTCTGGCTTTCCAGCGCAGTGCTGCTGATTGCGGCCTTTGCATTCGGGATCGGAGGGACCGTGCTTGGTCGCTATCTCACCCTGTCTTTGCCTTTCACATTTGCCGTGTTCGTATTCCATGGGCTCATCCTGGCTCGCCCCGACGTTCACAAGCTCACGGATTGGCTGTCCTATAGCCTGATCGGTTTCAATCACGCCGCCGTCATCGGGGGCCGCATATCGCTGATGCTGGCGGCATCGCTACTGTTCGTGACCACGACGCCCCCCGCCAGGCTTCTGAATGCGTTCGACGCAGCCCGCTGGCCACCCGCACTCTCCTTTCTGCTTGCAAGCCCATTGCTCCTTATCGACCAGTTCGCCGCGCGAGCAAGCACCATCCGTGATGCCCAGCAGACACGGGGCCTGGCGATCGGGGGCTCCATGAGGGCACGGATTGGGACGCTGCGTATTCTCCTGGTGCCGCTGCTGACCTCCGCTCTTTCCGATGCACAGGAGCGCTCACATCTCCTGACGGCGCGGGGTTTCCGTGCCCTGCCCTATCGTACGGTCGTCAATGCGCCGACCGATACGGTTTTCCAAAGGGCGCTGCGTCTTGGCCTTGCGGCGGTCTGGGTGGCTGAAGTCGGATACCTGTTCTGGCGATGATCGAGATTTGCGACCTTCATTTTGCTTATGGGGCAACCCGGGTCTTGAATGGCGTGGGGCTTCGCATCGAGGCCGGCGAACGCGTGGCCATCCTCGGCGGGAACGGCTCGGGGAAATCCACCCTCGCCCGATGGCTCGCGGCCTGGATGACAGAAGGGGAACAGGCGTCGACCGGCACGGTTCGTTGGCGCGGGCGTCCCTGGCGCGACTACGCCCTGTCTGAGCGGGCTGCGATCGTCCAGCTCGTGGGGCAGTTCCCTACCCAGCATCTCTCTGGCCGCGCGTTCTCCGTCTCGGATGAGATTGCCTTCGGCCCGGAAAACCTGGGCCTGCCGGTGTCGGACATCGTCAAACGCCGCGACCTTGCCATGGAAACCTGCCGGCTGACCCATCTTGCCGACCGAGATCCCTTTACGCTGTCGGGTGGAGAGCAACAGCGGCTGGTGATTGCGGCAGCACTTGCCCTCGATCCCGCACTTCTTATCCTCGATGAGCCCTTCACGAACCTCGATCCGGAATCCCGCATGCAGACAATCGCTGTTCTGCGGAACCTGCCGGTGGCCGTCACGGTGGTGGTGCTTGATACCAGTCCGGATACGGCCCTTGAGCTGGCAGACCGGTTTCTGTTGCTGCACGAGGGCAGCATCGTTGCAGACGGCGGCGCACGCGCGGTCCTCCTACACGCCAGGGCGATCGAAACCCTCGGTCTTCCCGCCGTCGCTCGGTATGTCAGCGAACAGCAACGCCGCAGCCCTCTCCCATGCGCGGAGCTGCTTGTCGGCGATCTGCCGCTGTCCCTTGCCGAAGCAGCAGACTTGCTGACGAGGACAAACGCATGCTGAAGCTGGACGGTCTTTCTTTTGCCTACTCGTCGCAAACGCCATTGTTCTCCAGCATCGTCGCCGATGTTCCTGGCGGACATGTGCTCGCCGTCGTCGGGCGAAATGGCGCCGGCAAAAGCACTCTGGTCGGGCTTCTCAACGGCCTGCTGAAGCCGCAGAGTGGGCACATTCTCGTACAGGGAAAACCGACCGATGGACTGAAGGTCCACGAGATCGCCGCGCTGGTGAGAACGCTGTTTCAGGCACCGGAGCAGCAGCTGTTTGCGGCACGGGTGAGAGACGAGGTGGCCTTTGGGCCGCAACAACTGAAGCTTTCGGCTCCAGCGACCGAGAACCGTGTCGCCGAAGCCTTGGCGCGTACCTTCTTGACGCACCGAATGGCAGATCACCCGCTGGACCTTTCAGCCGCGGAACGGCGGTTCGCAGCATTGGCCTCCGTCCTGGCGATGCGCCCTTGCATCCTGCTTCTCGACGAACCGCAGCGCGGACTGGATCGAATATGGACCGAGCGCCTCGAAGCGATCATCGCTGCCGAACGTGCTGGGGGAAAGTCCATCGTCCTCATCTGCCACGACATGGATTTCGTTGAGCGCAATGCCCAGTCGGTGCTCGCTCTCGGAGAGCCCACGCCCATCCAGCTTCCGACAGCGGAATTCTTCGCCGATGGCCCACGTATCCGCAAAGCCTCCATCGAGCGACCAACACGACTGGCGCTTCAGGATATGTTTTTGCGGGACTAGTCGGCGCAAAGACGGAGGGTCTTTTTGCAACTGCCCGCCAGGTTCACGACGGAAATCGCGAATGTGCCAGTGATCGCTCGTATTCGGACGATGTAGCCTCCAACCGCCCCCTTGCGGCGCCAGATATGAAGAGCCTTCTCCATGTGTCTCGGGGCTCGACTATCTGGCGGGCGCGAGAACGGACCAGCATATTCATGCTTGCCGGACCCCAGGCCTCAATAAGCGGTTGCGGCCGATCACATTGAGACTTGGGTAAAAAGCAAGATCAACTGAGTTGAGGCGCCGCAGCAGCACGAAAAGGCTGTGCTTGGCCAAATTCATGCCGCGGGCTGTTTTGTCTTCCTCAAGTAAGGCAACACCGTATCGAAGGACCCGAAGCGCTCAAGGGCATCCTCGTTGGACACGGCGGCAGTGATGATGACGTCATCGCCCTGCTGCCAGTTTGCAGGCGTTGCAACCTGATGCTTGGCCGTCAGCTGGATCGAGTCGATGGCACGCAGGATTTCGCTGAAATTGCGGCCTGTCGTCATTGGATAGGTTAGAATCAGCTTGATCTTCTTGTCCGGTCCGATGACAAAGACCGAACGCACAGTGGCGTTGTCGGCGGGCGTACGCCCTTCCGAGCTGTCGCCTACGCCAGCGGGCAGCATGTCATAAAGCTTGGCGACCTTGAGCTCCTTGTCGCCAATCAGCGGGTATTCGACATCAAATCCCGTCGCAATTTTGATGTCGCTTTTCCATTTATCGTGGCTTTCCACGGGGTCGACCGAGATGCCGATCACCTTGGCGCCGCGTTTGGTAAACTCGGCTTCGAGGCCGGCCATCGCCCCAAGTTCAGTCGTGCAGACCGGCGTGAAATTCTTCGGATGCGAGAAGAGAACCGCCCAGCTGTCTGCGATCCACTCGTGGAACTGGATCGGTCCCTTGCTGGTATCGGCGCTGAAGTCCGGTGCAATATCGTTGATGCGCAAGCTCATTTTCTGTCCCCTCAAGTGTCTTGTCTTCGTTTCAAATCGGTGTACCTGGAAGCGCTGGATTTGCAGGGCTTCCAACAATCTCCGTCAATGCCGCGACGAGCTCATTGACCATTTGCCGCGCCCGGCCGCGCTTGGCGTTTTCGAAAGCCTGATAGGACGATGTACGAGAGGGACCATGCAAGCGCATCCTGAGGGATGGCAAAAGCTGGTCCTCGTTCAGATCAAGAATTCTACCCTCGAGATCGTTACGCGACACGCCAGATCAGGTAGGTGGGCGACGCGTGCCCGGGTTGCTGACGGGCGGTTCAAACGACCGGCGACACCAACAATCCGAGAGGCCATTCTCATCTCCTAAATGCTTCGAAAATATCCTCCATAAAGGATGTAGACGAAAGCAACCGCAGTTCGAATTTCGGGTTGTGCGAGGAATTTAGTTTCAGGCTAGAGCACCGCTTTAGGCCGCCAGCGCAGCAGGCGATCTTCCAATGCCGTGGCCAACCGGTTAAGCAGAAACCCGACAAAGCCGAGAATAAAGACACCGACCATCACCAGGGCCATGTCGAAGCGCTCCCTGCCCGCGATCACCAGACCGCCGATGCCGGGACCTACCGCAAGAAAATATTCAGCCCCTACTGTCGCCAGCCACGAGTAGATCAGCCCGAGGTGTACGCCCGTTGCGATCGAGGGCATGGCCGATGGCAGGAAGATGCGAAATACGCGTTGGCGCGCGTTGAAACGCAGCGCGTTTCCGACCTCGATCAAATCGGCCGGCGCATTTCGCATGCCCTCATAAGTGTTGAGAACGATTGGAATGAAGGCCGCAAGTGCGACGAAAACGATCTTTGCCTGTTCGCCGAAGCCGAACCAGACCGAAATCAGCGGGATCCACGCGAGTAGCGAGATCTGCTTCAGTCCGTTGAACGTGGGTGTGATCAACTTGTCGGCCGTGCGCGACAGCGCCAGCACAGAGGCGAAAACGACGCCCACCGCGCAGCCGATCAGGAATCCAGCTATGTTTCGCATCAGGCTGAAACCGAGTTCACCGATCAGATCGTTATCAATCAACTCGCGCTTGGCAGTCATCGCCACATCTTCGAGCGACGGTAGAAAACGCGGATCGGCCAGGCCGGTGCGGCTGGATATCTCCCACAGGATCAGCACAAGGATGGGCAAGGTAACGCCCCGGCGCAAACGGACAGCACGATTTGCTGTTGCTTCGGTGACCATCAAATCTCTTCGCGCTTCCAGCGTTGCACAAACAGCTCTGTACGATCCAGACACTTGTCCATGGCAAAGCCGACAATTCCAATCACGATCATCGCGACGATGACCGTGTCGAGCCAGAACATCTGCCTTCCCCAGACGAGCAGGTAGCCGAGGCCTTCCGACGAAGCGAGCAATTCGACGCCGACGAGCGATGTCCAGGCGTGGGTCAGACCATAGCGAATGCCGGTGAAGATGGAAGGAATGGCACCGGGAAGAACGATGAAGCGCAGCGTCTGCCATCTGCTGAAGCGGAGTGCCCTCCCCACCTCGATATACTTCGGTGGGACGCTGCGGATCCCCGAAAATGTATTGAGCGTCATCGGCACAAGCGCGCCCTTGGCGATGATGATTATTTTCAGCGTTTCGTCGATGCCGACGAGCAACATCAGCAATGGTATCCAGCCGAGCGTCGGTATCTGGGCAAAAGCGAGGAATAGGGGTTTAGCGTAGTCCTCGACCCGTTGTGAAAGCCCCATTGCGATTCCGAGGGTGAGACCAGCGAGGGCGCCGAAGGCAAATCCGATGACCACGCGCTGCAGGCTGATGCCGGCGTGGTGGAACAGTTCGCCGCTTGAAACCATGTCCCGGGCGGTCTGATAGACCAGGACTGGCTGCGGCAGGATCTGTTCTGCCAGCCAGCCCCTTTCCGATGCGACCCACCACAGGAGAACCAGCGCCAATGGGACAATCGCAGCCGTCAAGCCGGAATAGATTTTCCGGCGCCATGTCGACGGAAGGCGAATGCCGGCATGCCCGGCAGTTTCAAGAGACATAGCCATGCCGGCCTTCCCAGATGAAGCGTTTCGAGGTCAGGAGGCCAGCGGCTTTCCGTCCGCACCGTAAGGCTGCCAGAAGGATTTAAGGCCCAGCCGTTCGAGCGCGTTGTTGAGGTATTTCGGTTCGAACCAGCCATTGAGATCGATATCACGCCGGATCAGCCCGTATTCCTTGCTCTTGACCGCCTGCTCCTGGTACTGCGACAGCAAAAGGTCATCGATCAGCGGTGAGTTGCGATAGGCAAGCTTGTCGTTGCGGAAATATTCCTCGAGGATCGGGATCGCCGTGCCTGACTTGTGCCAGAGTTCGAAAAGAGCCGCGCGGTTTGGTTCATCTGACGACCATTTGGCGGCTTCGACAAAGGCATCGACCACACGCTGCGTGATCTCGGGATGCGCCTCGATGAATGCCTCACGGGCGACGATGCCCGCATTGCGGCCGAAGCGCGGATCGTCGCCCTTCGTGGTGTAGATCACATCGGCACTTCCCTTGGCCGCAAGGTTGATCAACTGCGTATCGCCGAAGGCCGCATCTATGTCCTTGCTGGTCAACGCCGCTACGGTCCCGGCACTGTCGAGATTGACGACGTGCACGTCGCGCTCCGTCAAGCCGTGCGCCGAGAGGATCTTGATGGCTGCCAGGTGGCCGTTCGTGCCGCGCTGCAGAGCGATCTTGCGTCCCTTCAGGTCCTCGATTGTCTTGATCCCGGAATCCTTTGCAACCGCCAGATAGAGCGGCTTTCTCGCCCCGCTTGCCAAGAGGTACTTTGTCTTCAGCCCCGTTGCCCGGCCGATCAGCGATGGAAGATCGCCTTGGTAGGCGAAGTCGAGCTGATCGTTGGCAAAACCTTCGTTGACGGCCGGCCCGGCGCCCTTGAAGAAGGTCCATTCGATCTTGATGTTGGGATCGTCGGCAAATTCTTTCTCCAGATACTCGCCGGCGCGTGCGGTTGCAGCGGAGGTGCCTTCCGAGTAGGGGCGGTTATCGACACCGATGGCGGCATAGCCGACATGAATGGTGAGCGGCTCTTCGGCATGTGCGCTGGTCAGAAAGCCGAGCGCCAAGGCGACACCGACCGCGAGGTTGCAAAGGGATGCGAGTTTCATTCGTTTATCTCCGTTTGATTGACTTAGCCAACTGCTGCGATCGAAGGGCGGCGATCGGGCACCTCGCGCTTCTTGTCGGGCGCGCCCGAGAATTCCGGCCCTGCGGACTGCGATATTGCCGGGCTGTTGAGGCTCTCCAGGACGCGATTGCGGATGCTGGCAAGTGCAGGCGACGTGCGCTCGCGGGGACGTGTCAGATTGACGGGGAAGACTTCGCGGATGCGGCCGGGCGCCGACGCCATCACGACAACACGGTCGCCGAGATAAACGGCCTCCTCCACATCATGGGTCACGAGCACCATGGTGATCCGCTCCCTGGCCCAGATTTCCTGAAGCTCATCCTGCAACCGGGCCTTGGTGATCGCATCGAGTGCCCCGAAAGGCTCATCGAGGAAGAGGACGTTTGGTCGATTGACAAGCCCGCGTGCAATGCCGGCCCGCTGCGCCATGCCTCCCGAAAGTTGATGCGGATAGGCGTCGGCGAAGCCGGACAGCCCAACCAGCTTCAGATGCTCTTCCACAAGCCGCTTCTTCTGCGCCCGGCCAAAGCCGGAATTTTCCAGGCCGAGCGCGACGTTGCGCGAAACGGTGAGCCAGGGAAAAAGCCTCGGCTCCTGAAAAACGATGCCGCGATCGAGGCTTGGGCCCGAGACCGTCTGGCCGGCATGGCGGATCAAACCGTCAAAGGTGGTATCGAGGCCGGCGCCAAGGCGCAGCAGCGTCGATTTTCCGCAGCCGCTGGCACCGACGACGCTGACGAATTCACCTTCCGCGACATCGAGACTGACATTGTCGAGGGCCGTCAGTTGACTGCCATTCACGCTGAATCGGCGCGTCACGCCACGGATCTCGAGATGGGTTGGATTGCTCATCAGTGGCTCCTCGCTCATTCGGCTGCGATCTGCGCAGACGCCGGGTGTTGGGGAACCCGCAGGCCGAGATTTTCGCGCAATGTGCGGCCTTCGTAGTCGCTGCGGAAAAGACCGCGGCGGCGTAGCTCGGGAAGGACGTGCTCGACGAAGTCATGCAGCCCCACGGGCAGGTGCGGCGGCATGATGTTGAAGCCGTCGGCAGCCCCCGTGGTGAACCACTCCTCCATTCTGTCCGCGATCTGAACCGGCGTGCCGACGATCTGGCAATGGCCGCGGGCACCGGCGATACGCAGATAGAGATCGCGGATGGTGAGGTTTTCACGCCGCGCGAGATCAAGGAGCAGCTTCTGGCGGCTTTTGCTGCCGTTGGTCTCCGGCAATTCAGGCACCGGACCATCCAGCGGATATTGCGAGAGATCGAGCGACCCAGCCATGCCGGCGAGCATGGAGAGACCGACGGCAGGGTGGATGAGGTCCTGGATCTGCTTGAACTTTTCCTGCGCTTCCTCCTCGGTTCGGCCAACGACCGGGAAGATGCCGGGCATGATCTTCAGGTCATCCGCGGCGCGGCCGTATCGAGCGAGCCTGCCCTTGAGATCGGCATAAAAGGCACGGGCGTCCACGATGGTCTGGTGTGCCGTGAAGACCACCTCGGCGGTGCGGGCGGCGAGCTCCCTTCCCGGCTCGGACGACCCGGCCTGCACCAGCACGGGATGCCCCTGCGGCGCGCGGGAAACGTTGAGCGGGCCGCGCACCTTGAAATGCTTGCCCTTGTGATTGAGGACATGCTGTTTGTCGGGATCGAAATAGATGCCGCTTTCCTTGTCGCGCGGGAACGCGTCTTGCTCCCACGTGTCCCAGAGGCCACGCACGACATCGGCGAATTCCTCGGCTCGTTCGTAACGCTCGGCGTGCGCGTAGTGCTCGTCGCGCCCGAAATTATGCGCTTCGTGCTCGCTGGAGGACGTAACGAGGTTCCAGCCTGCCCTGCCGCCGCTGATATGGTCGAGGGAGGCGAACTTGCGGGCAATATGATAGGGCTCGTTGTAAGATGTCGAGGCGGTCGCGACAAAGCCGATATTGTTCGTGACGGCGGCAAGCGCCGACATGAGGGTAATCGGCTCGAATTGCGCGACATAGCGAATGGCCGTGCGGCTCAGCGCCTCGATATCCGTTCCGCGGGTGCCGACGCCGTCTGCCATGAATATCAGGTCGAACTTCGCCGCTTCGGCAAGCTGCGCCAGTGCGATATAGTGCGAAAAGTTCGATCCCGCATCCGCCTGGGCATCCGGATGGCGCCAGGCAGCGACGTGGTGACCGGTCGGATAGAGAAAAGCTCCAAGCTTGAGCTGGCGTTTTTGACCGGTCATGGTGAGCTCCTGGCATTTGGACCAGGAAAGGTTACCACCTGCCGATTTAATCTATAGAAATTATATTCTATATAGTCCCCTCTGGGCGATTTAGTTGCCGCGCAACCTGTCGATTACGCGGATAAAGTTCCGGACTTTCCACGCAGCGCGTTGAAGCCGAAGTCACGGGTGCGGACAAACCCGACCGACCCGATTTCACGTCTCCATCTGCCACTTTTTGGGAGCGCTGCGCTTAAAGACGGTCACGCATGGGGGCCTGAACACCGACCTACGCGAAATCGTGGGCGCGCCTTATGTGAAGATATCCCTTCGAGCCGCCCAGACCGCGGTATCGGCAGGCACATCGATTTCGAGCGTTCCACCGTCATCCGTAGTTGCGAGAAGCCGGCGTGAATCCGGTCTGTCGAAAACCCGTGCTATCGTAACCGGCAGGCCGCTCCGATCATCGCCTGACCATATCACGTCGTTCGGTCGGAAAGCAGATCGGCAGGTCCATCGACACAACCTGGCGCCGGAATGACCGACCCCGGCAAGAGCCACTCCACCGGCAGCGACAGTGGGTCGATATAATTCGCCACCAGGTTTCAAAAAGTGAGCGGTGGCACTTTGAACCTACTTGCCCTCTGCTCGGGCAGATAACGCCAGACCCCATCGCGTCGCACCTCACGCTGCACGGACGGCATCAAATCCCCTAGCCAGATCGGCTTTGAGATCACCAACATCTTCGAGACCGATCTGCAGACGCAAAAGCGGTCCCTCGGCCGGGGCCGACAAGACACGCCGATCGTCCAAGTCAACTTCAAGCGCCAGACTGGGGAACGCCCCACGAATAGCCGAGGCCAAACAGTGAGAGACCGTCGAGGAAAGCCTGGGCCATGGGCCTGAAATCCTCGCGCCGGGCGACCTTCAGCACGAACGAGAACACGCCGCTTGCACCCTTGAAATCCCGCTTCCACAAATCGTGACCTGGAAAGCTTGGCAGTGCCGGGTGCAGAACGCGAGCCACGTCTTCGCGCGCTTCCAGCCAACGGGCGATCTCCAGTGCATTTGTCTGATGACGTTCTAGCCGAACGCCCATCGTGCGCAGGCCGCGCAGAACCTGGTAGGCGTCGTCGGGCGTACCGCATATGCCAAGTGCACCGTTGGTTTGCTTCAGCCGCCTCCAACTCCTGTCGTTGGCCGAAACCGTTCCCATGAGAATATCCGCATGACCGGCCGGATATTTCGTCGATGCCTGGATGGACACGTCGACGCCGAAATCGAGCGGCCTGAAATACAACGGTGTCGCCCAGGTATTGTCCATCGTGACGATTGCATCCCGTCGATGCGCGACATCCACGATGGCAGGGATGTCTTGCATCTCGAAGGTGTTCGATCCCGGTGCTTCGGTGTGGACCAGCCTTGTATTCGGCCTGAACTGCTTCTCGATCGCCGCACCCACCGCCGGGTCGTAGTATTCGACCTCAACGCCGAAGCGGGCAAGCATCGTGTCGCAGAAATGACGGACGTTGCCGTAGACGGAATCGACAATCAGCGCGTGGTCGCCGGGCGAAAGGTAAGCCAGGAAGGCGAGTGTAACCGCAGCGAGCCCCGACGGGACGAGGATCGTTCCGTCGGCACCTTCAAGTTCGTTGATGGCCGCGCACAGAGCATCGGTCGTGGGGGTTCCGCGCGTCGCATAGGTGTATTTCTGATCGTGCTTCTCCATCGCTGCGGCATTTGAAAACAGGACAGTCGAGGCGTGGACCACGGGCGGGTTGATGAAACCGTGATAGTCGAACGGATCGTAACCCGCCCTGACCAGTTGTGTGTTCTGCCCAAACGTCTTTGAGGTGTCTTCGGTGTCGTTCATCGTGTCCCCTGATGTCATTGCAGCCGGGCTGGACCGCATACTTATGGTTTGTCGCCTCCAAGATGGCGTTCAAGAAAGGGCAGATTGTCCTGCCCCCAATAGATCTCACCATCATGGACATAGGTGGGAAACCCGAACACGCCACTTTCGCGCGCATGGACCCGGTCGATGGCCCATTTGTTCTGCACGTCCTCGTCGGATTGCCGGCGTAGAAGTGCTGCTCCGTCAAAACCTGCCGCCGTGACGATTGCTTCCCGCTCGTACGGCCTGCCTATATCCCTTGCCTCGCTCCAGAAAGCGTGCTGCAGCACGCGAACCACGCCCAGCCAGTCCTGACCGTCGAGATAGGCTGCAATGACAAAAAGCGATGCCGGCGTCGGGTCGCTCAACGAAGGTCGATCGTCAAGACGGAGGGTCTTGCCGCGAACGCGCGCCCAGCGCCTGAGGTCCCGCGTCCAGTATGCACGACGAATTTCGGGACGGTTGCGTGAGAAAATGCCCCCGTTCTCTTCAACGACAGTTGTCAGATACGGCTTGATGGCGACGTCATGTTTTGCGGCAAGTTCCATGAATGCGTCGAGGCCGACATACGACCACGGCGAGCCGATGGAAAAGAAGTATTCTACCGTTTTCGTCACTGATGAATCCCATAGTCGGAGCGGTGCTCTGCGGACGCCGACGACGTCAGATACCGTTCGCCTGTGTCCGGGAGCACGGCGACGATGACCTTGCCGGCATTCTCCGGCCGGGTGGCGAGCTCGGTTGCGGCAAAGAGCACAGCGCCCGACGATGTGCCGGCGAAAATTCCCTCCTCTGCCACCAGGGCAGCGGCGGTCTGCCGGGCTTGTGGGGTGTTGAGGGCGATAACCTCGTCGGCGATGGTGCTGTCGAAATTTCCCGGCAATTGCTCGGCTGGAACCTCGGTCACCTTATGGACCCCATCAACCTGATCCGGATAGGGATTTTCCTCCGTCGGCAGGGATTCAGCGGCAGGCTCGGCGATCACCACCTTCACACCGGGCTTTTGCAATTTCAGATAGCGCCCCGCGCCGGAGATCGTTCCGCCGGTTCCCACCGCGGCCACGAATACATCTACAGTGCCATCCGTGTCTCTCCAGATTTCCGGGCCGGTCGTTTCGAAGTGGGTCTGCGGATTGGCCGGGTTGGCGAGCTGATCGGTGAAGAAGGCCGTCGGGTTCTCCTGTTTGACCCGAGCCGTTATCTTTTCCAGCGCTTGCGGATCGAGGAAGAACTCGTTTTTCACCTTGACGATTTCGGCGCCGTAGAGGCGAAGAAGCGTAATCTTGTCCTGGCTGATATTGTCGCTGAGGTAGAATTTTGTGCGGTAACCCCTGGCTGCCGCAACTGCCGCCAACCCTATGCCGGTATTGCCGCTCGTGACGTCGACAAGCAGGTCGCCGCGACTGATGTGCCCTGCCTGCTCCGCTTGCCTGATGATGCCCCAGGCTATGCGGTCCTTGATGCTGCCGGCTGGATTGAAATATTCAATCTTGGCGAGGATGCGAGCACCAAGGTTCCTGTTCCGGCGATAGTTGTGGAGCTCAAGGAGCGGCGTGTTGCCGATGAGGTCCGAAAGGCTGTCATATATTCCTGCCACTCTTGGCTCCCTTTAAATACACATTTCACGGCCAAAGCCACGGCGCAGCCGACCGCACAACGCCTGAGGATGGTCAGGTTCGGATTGTGCTCAGGCCATGGATCACCTTGAGCTCCACGGCCACCAGTCGCTGAAGCCGCCAGAGGTTCCGGTCCCGGATTCCGTGCTCGTCCAGGTGCTTCACCGTGAGATACAGATACTCGGCGCACGACCCGATATGGCCGCAGGCTCGCGCGAGCACACCCGCCACTGCCTCCAATGGCAGTTTGCGCGAGACGCGATCGCCCGTCGGGCCGGCCCAGAAAACCAGTGCGCGCACTCTTCCCTGCACTGTCTGGACTGGTAGCCAACGTATCGTCGAGACATCTTCCAATGTTCCGATCTCACGCCGGATCATGCGGCGAATCTGGCCGATCCTGTCTTCGTCGCTGAGCTTGAAGGCAACGCCATTGCAGCGTCCGCCACGTTCAAGTGCCATCATCAGTCCGGGTTGCGTCCGCGACCCCCGCCAGCGTGTCATTTCCAGGCAAAAGGATCGATGCCATCCAGACGCAGTGTCGCGGCACGCTTCCACGGCATCAAAATCGGGCTTCCAAATGAGCGAGCCGTAGGCAAAAACCCAAAGGGGGCCATCTGCGCATTCGGCAAAGATGCGACGGGCCAGGGCTTCGACTTCGTCATCGGTCAGCGGCTTTCGATGCGGTTCCGGGCCGGGATCGACTTCTGGGCGAACGCTGCGCGAAACCAGATCTGCCGTCAGAGACATCTTGGACATGCCGTGTATCGAACCTTGCATCATCATTCGCACTCTTCTTTTCAGCGACAAACCAGCCGGCAGCGGCTCGAAACGCTCCAATGACAATGGACAGAATGAATCCACGTCGGCGCCACTGCCAGGCAATGCAAGGCTTTCGACTGGATGATTGCGGTGCGCGTCCTGGACACCGGCAGGCGGTGATCAAACGTGAGTGCCATGACCGCTCCCCTCAATACCAAGGTCCGGGACCCGAGCCCCAATGGTAGCGCTCATAGTCATGCAAGGAATCCTCGCCGCTTTCGCGCAGCGAGGTCCCGTTCCGGCTTCGGTCGTATAAATTCGTGTCAAGGGGCAGCGAAAGGAACCGCTTGAAACGCTCTTTCCAGTCATGGACGAACTTCGCCATCACGTGATCCTCCATTTTTTCCAGTGGGACTGCCATGGATCAACCGGCCAGCGAATACCGGCGCGCATTGCTCAGCAACGCCCTGGGTGAGGCAAACGGACCAAAAATCCTGATCAGGCGGGCTTCTTCCTCTTTATCGAGCCGATAGCGCCGTGAGAATTCCAAGACGCTCCAGAGCTCGTCGAGGGGGATCGTTTTGTCCGCCATGTCCATGCCTACCTCCTGGTTGTCATTGAAAATTGACCGCGGCCACTATTCAACCGCTCTCAGCTCCGCCACGCGCTGCGGGAAAAAGGCGGCCAGTTCGCCAACAACCTCGCCAATCCGCTCGGCAAGAGCGTCTGACGACACCCGATAGTCCTTGAAATCGCGGTCCGACCCGTAAACTGCCGTGGGCAATGTGTGAGCCATGAAGAAGCCGAACAGCGGTCTCAGCTGATGTTCGACCATCAGCGCATGGCGATCGCCTCCGCCAGTCGCGGTCACGATAATCGGCTTACCCCTAAGCTCATTGGGCTCGATCAGATCGATGAGATGCTTGAACAGCCCGGGGTAAGAGCCCTTATAGGTGGGCGAACCGATGATCAGGACATCCGCCGCGACAACCTCGTCCACGACCTTGCGTGCCTGGGCGTCAAGATCCTTGCGCCCGAGAGCCTGCCCGAGCGACGGTCCGACATCGAGCAGGTCATAGATGGAGCTCGTAAAACCAAATCGTCTGCTGGCAAGATCAGCCACATGTTCCGCCAGAGCATACGTCTTCGACGGACGATTGAAACTGCCTACGAGTCCTACCAGTCTTGGGAATGACATGCCGTTTCCCTCAAGATGAAGAAGCCAGCATCACATTGTCTATTAATTTTGTAGATTAAAGGAACGATGATCCCACTTTGAATTGAATCGGGGAAAATCCGTCTCGAGCCTCATGTCGCCTCCCCGACGCGACGGCGACGGTCGTCGACATTGACGGGGTACTCACGCTTCGAAGCCTTGGCCAAATCCAGGTCGAGTTCGAGTTCGAACGCGATCGTCGAGGCGTCGCCACCCTCAATCAGCGGCCTCCGGGTATAAAAGCAAAAGCGCCGCCCCTAGCGGGAATTGTACGGATTGATCAAATCCTGCTGTTCCTGAAGGTAGAGGTCGGCATCCGATTCTCTCAGAAAGAATTTGTCGCTCAGCGGCACTCCCCCGAAATTGTAGGTGGCAATGGTCCAGCCGTCGTCCGTTTGCTTTTTCACGACAGAAGGTAGATCAATATCCAAAGGCTCCATGATACTCTTCCCTCCAATTCAGCGTTGGGGTGTGTTCGGCCTCATATGATGTATTCCGGCTCCGACAAGATCTGATCCATCGTGATGCCGGGAAGGGTTGAATGCGGTCTTCCAATCGGTTTGGCAGGAATACCGGCAACGGACGTGTAGGGCGCCACGGCGTTGACCACGACGCTGCCCGCTCCCACCTTGGCGCCAACACCAATCTCGATATTTCCAAGGATCTTTGCTCCGGCTCCAATGAGTGCACCCCGCCGAACCTTGGGATGACGGTCTCCTCGTTCCTTGCCGGTGCCGCCAAGCGTTACATTCTGCAGTATGGAAACGTCATCTTCGACAACGGCTGTTTCACCGATAACAAGGCCGCTACCGTGATCCAGCATGATGCTCTTGCCCATCCTCGCCGCAGGGTGAATATCGACACCGAAGACTTCGGAGATCCGGCTCTGGATGTGGCGCGCCAGATGCAGGCGATCGTGGTTCCACAGCCAATTTGCTACACGTTGCCCCTGCAAGGCGACAAAGCCCTTAAAGTAAAGGAACGGCGTCAGAATATCGGCATTCGACGGGTCACGCTCCTTGATCGCCTTGAGGTCGTCGGCCGCATGCTCGACAACACTTTGATTGTTACTGAAAACCTGCGCAATCACCGACAGCAATTCGTCCTGATCCAGGTCGTGGTTGGCGAGCTTGAACGCAATCTGCTGAGCAAGTGCCTGTGCGAAGCTCGCATGAAAGAGAATTGCCGAATTCATGGCCCGCGTCAGCACCGGGTCCTTCAATGCTGCGTCACTGGCTTCAATGTTGAGGGCTTCCCATACGGCCGCAACCCCAGGAGACGGAGAGACATATGAGAGACTACTGAAACTGATGGTCTGGACCCTCATACACCTCACCCCAATGTGTGCCTGTCGCAGCAAACGCTAAGATATCTGCGCCACTCAATGAAAGGCGGGATAGTTTATATTTATCCACGCGGCGGCAAATATTTCCCGGCGCTTCGCAAAGCACGAAAAAATCGTTCGATGGACCATTTCCGGTCCGTCGGCTTGACGACAAGGGCCGCCTGGCGTCAGACCCCAACACCTCATCCGGGTACCTCGATCGCGGATCGACAGTGGCACGAACTGGCGCTCGGCATGAGACCTGGATTTTGCAATCACGACCGTGGCGATCACCTTCCCGGTCAAGGAGCGAGCAATCGGTTCGCACGTGTCCATTTGATCGCCACTGCGGGCGACCGGGTCGCCTCGCGCGGGAAATGTCACGCGGCTCTCAACTCGGGTTTCGCGCACGGCCTTGCCCGGCAATGGTCCGGCCTTGGACATTGACTGCACGATTATTCCCAACCCGAGCATACGACAAAGGATTTTGCGCAGGACCTCGATCCAATAATATATAATTTCTATAGACATTATAATAATTCTGCCAAACTGAAGCGTCGTCAACAAGGAGCACCCGCCATGGGAGTGATTGAACAACAGACCATAGACTACGCGCGGCACCCGCGTGTAAATTCAAACGATCCGGTTCCGCCTCGCCCGCGCCCGGAGACGCATGCGCACGTCATATCAAGCGACGAAGAGGCAATCGCCGTTGCAAAACGCCTCGCCGGTGAATTTGCGCCTGGCGCAGCGCTCCGTGACCGCGAAGGTTTGCTCCCCCTTGCGGAGATCGATACCTATTCCCAAAGCGGTCTCTGGGGCATCAATGTCCCGAAGGCCTATGGCGGGCCGGGCGTTTCATACAAAACGCTTGCACGCGTAATCGCTATTCTCGCCGCCGCTGATCCTTCGATCGCTCAGATTACGCAAAACCATCTTGCCATTAACGGCCATATCGACCTAGACGGCACGCAGGAGCAGAAGCGGGAATTCTTCGCATGGGTGCTTTCCGGCCTGCGCTTTGGCAATGCCTTCTCGGAGCTCAACAGCAAGACAGTGGCAGCATTCGAGACAAAGGTTGCCTATGACGGCAACCATGTCGTGGTCAACGGGGAGAAGTTCTACACCACGGGAGCCCTGCTTTCCCACATCATTCCCATCGTGGCTGTCGACGACGAGGGCAAGGGCTTCCTGGTTTTCACGGATCGCGACGCTCCCGGCATCACCGTCACGAACAACTGGTCCAGCTTCGGCCAGCGCACGACAGCGTCGGGTTCGGTCAAGATCGAAGACGTCCGCGTCCCGGCGAGCCGCCTTCTTCCCGTGGCAGCCTTCGACCGGCCGACGATCGCCGGCCCGGTTTCACAGATCATCCAGGCCGCCATCGACGCTGGAATAGCACGCTGCGCGATCGAGGAAACGATCGCGTTCGTCAAGAGTGAGAGTCGGCCCTGGATCGACAGTGGCAAGGAAACGGCCGGCGAAGATCCCTTCACGATCGCCGCAATTGGCGACCTGAAAATCAGGCTGCATGCCGCAGAAGCCCTGCTGGACATCGCAGGCGAGGCGATCGATGCGGGGCTCGAAAACCCGACGGAAGAGGTGATCGCCAACGCCACCATCAAAACCGCCGAAGCGAAGGTCCTGACGACGGAAATTGCCATCCTTTCCACGAACAAGCTGTTCGAACTGTCCGGCACGCGCTCGACGCTCGCAAAGCACAATCTCGATCGCCATTGGCGCAATGCCCGGGCACATACGCTGCACGACCCTGTGCGTTGGAAGTTGTTCCACGTCGGCAACTTCTATCTGAATGGGCTCAACCCGCCTCGTCATCCCTGGAGTTGATTGCAGAGAGGCGCCGGCTGCTTCGGCCCGGCGCCCCTCATCCTCGATAATCTCATTGCCATGCGAGCACGACCACAATGCCCACTCCGCGCCGCTTCCTGGTTTCCGATGCCGCGCCGGCACCGAAAACTGCCAGCTATGCCCATGCCGTCGAAATCGGAGAGCTTCTTTTTGTTACCGGTCAGCTGCCGATCGATCCCGACACGCCGGAGGCCCCACTGCCTGTATCTATAGAGGCGCAGACCGAACTGGTCTTCGTCAATCTCCACCGCATTCTCCGTGCTGCGGGCTACCAGCTCGAAAACACGGTCTTTGCCCGCATCTACCTGGCGGATTTCGATCGCGACTATACCGGTCTTAACCGGATCTTTCACCAGCATTTCCATGACGAGCAGCGTCTTCCGGGTCGCACGACAGTCGGCGTCGCGAAACTGGGCCGCGACGCTCTGGTTGAAATCGATCTCGTTGTGGCAAGAAGTTGAGACCTCTTCAAGCGAAGGAAAACCAGGCCGAATTTCTGCTGGACCCGTGGCAATCGCTCTCTTGGCAGTTGGCGCCCCGAAGCAGGGTTATCATATCCACGAATGAAGTGGCGGTTGGACACCGTTCAGATAAAAGTTTCCAATGGCATGGTACTTCCAGCGGACGGGGTCATGCAGGGTATGCGTACGGGCATCGCGCCAAAGGCGGTCGAGATTGTAGGCACCAAGCGTCGATCGAGTGCCGGCAAGTTCAAACAGCTTGTTGGTAGCCCCGAGCGCCACTTCCGTCGACAGGACTTTGGCTTCGGCGTTGGCGATCTTCGCCTTCGCAATGGACGCATCATTCTGGTCAAGAATTGTGGCATCCAGCACGCGGCCGGCCCGTTCCAGGAGTGCTTCTGCCGCGTGCAACCGGATTTTAAGGTCGCCAATAGCCGCTATCGTGTAAAGGTCGGCGGACGCGCTTTCTTCACCACTGTCGATCCATGGCCGGGACTTTGTTTTCACAAAATTGATCGTTTCGCGGATCGCCGCGCGCGCGATGCCGATATCGATCGCCGAATGAAGCAGCTGGCTCTGCGGACCGACAGCGCTTTGGCTCTCGTAGACGAGATGTGCGGGCAGAACGCGGGAGGCCGGGATATGGACGTTTTTCAACAACACAGTTCCCGACGCGGTGGTCCGTTGTCCAAAGGCCGACCAGTCGTTCACAACCTCAAGCCCGGTCGCATCACGGTCGGCGACCGCGACGACCACATGCCCGTCATCGTCGATCGCGACGATCGGTACCAGATGCGCGAAAAGTGCGCCGGTGGCATAGAATTTTTCGCCCGAGACCCTGAAACCGTCGCCTTCTTTCGTGAGGCGGGTTTCGAAGGCCTCGACATTCTTGCCCTTGAACTCCGAAAAGGCGTTTCCGAGCCGGTAGCCCTTGAGAACAAGATCGAAGAGCTCGCGCTTCTGACTGTGCGAACCGGTTTGGCGGATCACATCCAGTATCTCGAAACTGTTTTGAGCGATCTGCGTCAGTGAGGCGTCGCCCGAGGCGAGGATGGCGAAAACCTTGCCGAGCGTTGCGAGCGAAACGCCCGCACCACCATATTCCTTCGGGATCGTAATCCCCCAGAGGCCGCTCTGGGAAAACGTGTCGATTTCGGCGAATGGTAACAGGCGGTCACGGTCGCGTTCGCCTGCTTCTTTGGCGAAGACGGGCACGAGGGCTTTTGCGACTTCGATCGCTTCCTCGTCGCTGGTAATGACGTGCGCCCGCTCACGCGGCTTTTCAGGTAGCCAGCCCTGATGATCTGGCGCAGGTTTCGTTTGTATGGTTTCACCCATGAAACTTTTCCTTTCGGGAAGCGGCGGCCCGTTCTGTCCGCCGCGAGGAAGTCAGAACGCGGCGATGATCTGACCCTTGTAGTGGTCGGCAATGAACTTGCGTGTCTCTTCGCTGTTCAGCGCCTTGGCCAGGATGCGGATGGCCTTGTCGTCCTTGTTTTCCGGACGGGTTACGAGATATTCGCTCCAGACGTTGTAGCCGTCCTGCCCGCGATCGATCAGGATTGACTTGGAAAGGTCGAGTTGGGCCTCGAACACGTAATTGCCGTTGAGCGCAGCAAGATCGACTTCACTTAGGGCGCGCGGCAGGATGGCGGATTCAAGCTCGACGATCTTTAGGTTCTTCGGATTTTCCGTGATGTCCTTGATGGTCGGCAGCTTGTCTTCGGGAGAGGTCAGCGTGGCCTTTCCACTGACCTTGATGAGACCGAGCTGCTGCAACAGCAGCAGTCCGCGACCGCCGTTGACCGGATCATTGGGAACGGCGACAGTTGCTCCGTCCTTGAGTTGGTCGACGGCGGTGATCTTGGTCGAATAGGCAACGAAGGGTTCAATGTGCACCGGCACGATCGGCACAAGATCGGTGCCTCGTTCACGGTTGTAGTCGTTCAGAAAAGGCCTGTACTGATAGTAGTTGGCATCGAGTTCGCCCGATACGAGCTGCGCATTCGGCTGGATGTAATCGGTGAACACGCGAATATCGAGATCGACGCCCTCTTTGGCTACGATCGGCTTAACAAATTCGAGAATTTCCGCGTGGGGAATGGCAGTTGCGCCGACGGTAAGCTTTTCGCCCGCTTGGGCGCTTGCGGCCAGGCCGAACGCTACAACGGCCGAGACGAGGATGGATTTTACGCTTTTCATGTCTATCTCCTGGTTGATTATTCGTGATTCAGTTGCGAGAAAAGTATCGGACGACGCGATCGCCGGTCATCTGAATCAGTTGGACAAGCACGATCAGAACAGTGACGCACACCAGCATGATTTCGGTCTTGAACCGCTGATAGCCGAAGCGGATGGCGAGATCGCCAAGGCCGCCGCCACCGATCGCGCCGGCCATCGCCGTGTAGTCGATCAGGACGACGGCGGTGAGCGTGATGGCGGCAGCTAGGCTGGGGTAGGCCTCTGGAAGGACGGCGCGCAAGATCGTCTGTCTCGTGGTCGCGCCCATCGATTCGCTCGCCTCGATGATCCCGTGATCGACCTCGCGCAGCGCAGTCTCAACCAGTCTGGCGAAAAACGGCGCCGTACCGACCACAAGGGGAAAGATGACGCCGCGTACACCCAGCGACGTTCCGGTTACTATCACCGTGACCGGCATCAGAACGATGAGCAAGATGATGAAAGGCACCGATCGGATGATGTTGAGAACGAATGACAGAGCGCCATAGGCGACCGGCTGTTCGAGCACTTGCCGCTGGCCTGTGAGAAAGAGCAGGATGCCGATAGGCAGGCCGAAAAACACGGTGAAGGCCAGCGAGCCTGCGAGCATGGCCAGCGTCTGGCCAAGCGCACGAACGATGTCGCCCCAATAGATGGCATCAAACGACATGGGCGAATTCCTGACGCGGAAGGATTTCAACGTGGACACCGGCATGGCTGAGCACTTCGACGGCCGCGCCCGCGTTTCCGCCGGAAAAGCGCACCGCGAATTGGGCGTAGCGGACATCACGAATATGACCGACACGTCCCTCGATGATCTCGTAATCCACGCCCGTCACACGCGCCGTACGGCCGAGTATGGGCTGGTGCGCGGTCTCTCCGATCAGCGTCAGCCGGAAAATCTGGCCCTTGTCGATACCTTCTATGTCCAGCGAGGGATCCAGATGCTCCGCCTCGCGCACCAGCTTCAGCGTCGCCGGATGTCTTGGATGCAGAAAAACGTCGATGACAGGGCCGGTTTCGGCGACGCGACCGTGATCGAGCACCGCGACGCGGTCGCATGTCTGGCGGATGACGTCCATCCCATGCGTTATGAGCACGATGGTCACGCCGAGATCGCGGTTAATCTCGCGAAGGAGGGAAAGCACTGAACGGGTGGTGTCTGGGTCGAGCGCACTTGTCGCCTCGTCGCACAGCAATACCTCCGGATCGTTGGCGAGCGCTCGGGCAATACCGACGCGCTGCCTTTGGCCCCCGGAAAGCTGACGGGGGTGCTTGCTTGCATGTTCCGCCAGCCCGACACGGGTGAGAAGCGAGGCGACCTTTTCGTCGATTTGCCGACGGTCGAGGCGTCCGACCAGTTCGAGTGGATAGGCGACGTTTCCCGCGACGGTACGGGAGTTCAGTAGATTGAAGTGCTGGAACACCATACCGATGCGCCGCCGCAAGCGCCTGAGGCCCTCGCCCCGTGCGTCGGTGATACGCTCGTCGCCGAGAAAGACATCGCCTTCATCGGGCCTCTCCAAAAGGTTGATGGTCCGAACCAGCGTCGACTTGCCCGCGCCCGAGGCCCCGATGATGCCGAAAATCTGTCCGGCCGGAATTTCCAGATTGATGCCGTGCAATACCCGCACGACACCTGCCTCCGTGGAAAAATCGCGCGCAATGTCCACGAGCCGGATCATCAATCAGGCCGCGCTCAAGCCGATGCGCCACTGATAGGGGGGCGGCGTTCCATTGACGGCAAAATCGCCGACGATGCGATCCTTGTAGATACGGGGGTTATGCGATGACAATGTACGGGCATTGCGCCAATGGCGATCGAGACCAGTCGGCTTTTTTGTAGCGGACGCGCCCAGAGCATCGAAAATCAGCGTAGAGGCATCGAGCACAAGGTTCGACACGACCGTGACAGCCTGAGAGGTTTCCAGTTCCGCGATGGCGTTCGCGTGCTCTTCTGCCGCCTCGTCGCCCGCAAAATGAGCCTGATAGGCCCGCTCAATTGCCGCGGCGACCTGCAGCACGATCGCGCCAGCCGCATAGGCGTTGCCGCGCAGGCGCCCGACCACCTGCAGGACCTGAGGATCCTCGCTCGAACGAGGACCGGCACCGTTCGTATACGCTCGCTTGCGGGAGGCGACTGCCTGTGCCGTCTCGTTGGCGATCGACCGCCCGATCCCTGCAAGCGTCGCAAGATGAACGAGCTGGTAGAACGCGGCCCCGTAGCGAAACTTCTCTTCGTCGACGACGACGTTGTCCGGATCCACCCTGACGTTCGTGAATGTCGTCGTTCCGCTGGCCGTCAACGTCTGGCCAAACCCATCCCAATCGTCAACCACATTCACGCCCGGATCGTCACGCCTGACCTGAAGCACGACGCCCTCGCCTTCTAGCCCTGTGGCGCCCACGTCGATCCAGTCCGCATAAAGAGATCCAGTTGTGTAATACTTGGTGCCATTGACCACCAGGTTGCCGTCCTTCCTGGAGATGTGGGTCGAAAAGGCTTCCTGCTTGGCCTCGCCTATTTCGCTCCAGGCGTTGCCTGCGATCTCTCCCCTCGAGATGCGGCCGACCCACTTCTTGCGCGCGTCGCCAGGCTTCTTGTTGACGACGTCCTCGACGAAACCGAAGTGTCCACGCAGCGCCTGCGTGATGTTGGAATCCGCTTCCGACAACTCGATGAGAAGGTTGGCAAATTCCGGCAGCGTCGCCCCGAAGCCGCCTTCGGCCTCAGGAACGCGAAGCGCGCCGAGGCCAGCTTTTTTCAGCTGGACGATCTCCTCCTGAGGGAGCCCGCGGGTCGTCTCCCGTTCGATTGCACCCTTGGCGATCTCTTCGAACAACGGCCGGAAACGGGCGGCGAGTTCTTCGTATCGCACGGTAGGGCCTGCCCCCCACGCCAGATCTATCTGTGTCATAGTTTGTCCTTGCTGTTGGTTTGCTGCCGTCGTCAGCGAAGCGGCGTTGCCGCGGCGCCGCCCAGATAGAAGTCATGGACGTCTTCCCGAGCCCGCAGTTCTTCTGCTGTTCCGGAGAGGGCGATGCGGCCGTTTTCGAGGATGTAGGCGTAGTCTGCGTACTTCAGTGCCAGATTGGCATTCTGCTCAGCGAGCAGGAAACTGACGCCGGATTCCCGGTTGAGCGCGCGGATGATCTCGAAGATCTCCTGCACAATGATGGGCGCCAGCCCCATCGAAGGCTCGTCGAGAAGGACGAGGCTGGGCTTTGTCATCAGCGCACGGCCGATGGCGACCATCTGCTGTTCGCCCCCGGAGGTGAGGCCGGCCTTCGTCTTGCGCTTGTCCCTTAGTCGGGGAAACCAAGTGTACACCTGCTCGAGGCTTGCAAGCAGGGCTTCGCGCGACGGTTTGCGGACGAAACCACCCGCGAGGATGTTCTCCTCGACCGTTAAATGCTGGAAGCAGTGACGCCCCTCGAGCACCTGGACGACGCCCTTGGCGACGAGGCCGGAGGCCGACATCGCGTTAACTGGCTCACCCTTCCAATGGATTGAGCCGCGGCTCACCTTGCCTCTTTCTGGTCCCAGGAGATTGGAGATGGCCTTGAGGGTCGTCGTCTTACCGGCGCCGTTTGCACCGAGGAGGGCAACGATGTTGCCCTCCTCCACCTTGAGGGTGACGTCACGGACGGCCAGGATCGCCTGACCATACAGGGCTTCCACGTTGGAAATCTCGAGAAACCCGTTGGTTTGCGTGGTCATGAAATTCTCCTGCCCGTCCTATCGATCAATTTTGCGCGCCGCGCGGTTCAATGCCCTTTTCCTTGGCGTAGGCCGCTGCCTTCGCCTTGATCACGTCGGCAAACAGCGTCGAATCCGCCTTGATCCAGTCGGACTTGGTGTCCCAGGTCTGCCCGTTCCACTGGATGATCTTCGCGGCGACAGACTCTCCCTTGTGATTGTCGATCGTCGTCTTGAGCGGGCTGATCAGCCCCTCGGCGCCGAGTTCGGCGAGACGCTTGTCGTCGATGTTCAGGTTCTCAAGAGCCCACTGCCCTTCTGCCGCCGTCAGCGGGCGGTTGCCGAACTTCTTGTGACCTGTACGCAGCGCCTCGACGAAGGTGATCGCTTCGATGACGCCGTAATTGTAGTACACAGTACCGAACTTGCTCTGGTCCTTGAGGTCGGACTTGCCGGTGTCGACGATGGTCTCCTTGAGCTTCTTGAGGATCCCGTAGTCGGTGCCAGGTGGGAAGACGGATACCGCGAGGTAGCCCTTGGCGGCAGCGCCGGCCGGTCGGGCGTCGTCCTCCGAGCCACTCCAGATGTCGCCGATGATACGGTCTGCCGGGAAGCCTACGCGGGCCGCCGTCTTGATGGCGACGGGCGTCATGACGCCCCACCCGCGAAGGAACACCCAGTCCGCACCGGAGCGGCGAATCTGTTGCCACTGGGTTTGCTGCTGTTCGCCTGGATGCGGTACGGGGATCTGAATGTCTTCGAAGCCGTATTTCTTGGAGAGGATGCCGAGCGGTTCGATCGTGTCGCGACCATAGCCGGAATCGTGGTAGAGCGTGGCTACCTTGAGACCCTTCAGCTTGTCATAGCCGCCAGCCTGCTTCGCTATGTAGTCCACGATGATCTGGGCCTCGCTCCAGTAGTCGAAGATCAGCGGATACTGGTATGGAAATACGCGACCGTCTGTCGCGATGTTCTGACCGCCGCCGGGGCTGACGATTGGAATCTTGTCGATGCGGGCCTTGTCGGTCAGCGCGACGTCGAGACCGCTGGAATGGGGGTAGATCGCCGCCGTCAGTGCGCCGTTGTAGCCGTTCTTATATCGCTCGTAGCATTCGATACCGCGTTCGATCGTGTAGGCGGTCTCGCATTCCTGGATCAGGATCTTCACCCCGTCGACGCCACCTTCGACCTCGTTCACGTAGCTGAGATAGTCGATATTGCCCGCGCCGAACGGGATGAAGGACGGAGCGTACGGACCGGTCCGGTAGGTGAAAAGCGGGTAGAGCTGCTGCCCGGTCCCGTCTTCGGCGAAGGATGGGCTCGCAAGGACGCCCGCTGAGATCGCAGCGGCGGTCGCAAGGGCGAGCGCTTTCGTTAGAAGTGTCATAAAAGTGTCC
Organism: Rhizobium sp. P1_C7; assembly: GCF_056406295.1. Taxonomy (NCBI): domain Bacteria; kingdom Pseudomonadati; phylum Pseudomonadota; class Alphaproteobacteria; order Hyphomicrobiales; family Rhizobiaceae; genus Rhizobium; species Rhizobium sp. P1_C7. The sequence goes on along the minus strand of NZ_JBFUAL010000010.1, from coordinate 92,923 downwards.
CTCTGATGATGGTTGAAATGGTGTCGTCGTACCCCTGTCCCTGGCGAAGACCCGACGCCGAAGTCCCGCCAATTCAGCTAGCTGCTAGGTTTCTTGCGACGGAAAAGACCGTCGGCGATCTTGCCGATGAGGCTGGACAGACCGTCCGGTTCCTTGATGAGAAGCAGGATGATAATCACCCCGAAGATAATGCGCTGCAGGTTCGCCAAGGCTCCCTGGTCGCCGAGGATCGAGAGATCGACGACCAGCGACAGGCGGTCGAGTAGGATCGGCATGAGAACGATGAACGCCGCGCCAAGAAAGTTTCCGAAGATCGTCGCGAGCCCACCGATCAAAATGATGAAGAGGACTTGGAAGGACTTGTCGAGATTGAAAGCATGGGCGTCGGACATTCCAAGGTAAGCGAAGGCCCACAGCGCGCCCGCAACGCCTAGAATAAAGGAACTGATCCCGAACGACTGGAGCTTTCGACGCACGACCCTTATGCCAATCACCGATGCCGCCGTGTCCATGTCGCGTATCGCCATGAACTCCCGACCGACGCGGCTGCGTACGACAGCAAATGCCAGGACGATAAGAACCACGGTAGCCGTGATCGTGAGATAATAGCGACCGGTGGCCGACTGCAGGTCGTATCCAAGAAAATCAAGCCGCGGCGCTGAGATCGTCAGGGACTGGCTGTCGTTCGAGAACCAGCTGAAGTTCGTAAAGAGCCATTCGAAGAAGAACTGCGCGCCAAGGGTCGATGCGCCCAGATAGAAGCCCTTGATGCGCAGCGACGGGAGACCGAAGACCACCCCCGCGACCGCGGCGATCAGACCCGCGATGACGAACACGGCCGGCAACGGCAAAGACGGCGCCCGGAGCAAGAGGTTGTATGCCGAGAACGCGCCGATCGACATGAACGCCGCAGACCCGAGCGACACCAGTCCGGTGTAGCCTTGGAGAAGATTGAGACCGATCCCGGCCAGCCCCAGGACGATGGTCGGAATGACGATCGAACTCAGCCAATAATCGTCTGCGACCGCCGGTACGACGCCGAATGCGAAGGCGAGACCAAGCAGGCTCAGTATCAGCGGCACCTTGACCGGTGAGGCCGCCGGGGTTGCATAATCGGTTTCCTGCAGAACCGTCATCGTCAGACCCTTTCGATTTCACGATCGCCGAACAGGCCGGCTGGACGTATGAGGAGGAAAATGACTGCGAGGATGTAGGCAAACCATGTGGAGACCGTGCCGTTGACCAGAGGGCCGACGTAAATGTCGGCCAAGGCCTCCGTAGCACCGACGATCAGGCCGCCGACGATCGCGCCGGGAATGGAGGAGAAACCCCCAATGATCAGGACAGGAAGCGCCTTCAGCGTCACGAGCGACAGCGAGTACTGCACGCCCTGGCGGGAACCCCAGACCAGCCCCGCAACCAGCGCCACGACGCCAGCAACGCTCCAGACGGTCCGCCAAATGACCGGCAGCCGTATTCCGATCGATTGGGCAGCGACCTTGTCGTCTGCGACGGCACGCAACGAAATGCCCAAGCGCGTCTTGTTGAAGACCACAGCCAGAACCGCGACAAGCGAAAGGGCGATGGCGGATGCCACGACGTCGAACTGGCTGACCAAGATACCGCCGACATCCACCCCAATGTCCGGAATGCCGATGTCCAGCATGTGCACATCCGTGCCCATCGTTAGCTGCGCCAGACCCTCGACGACGAAACTCAGACCCAGCGTCGCCATGAACAGCGTGAGCGGATCCCGGTTTCGAAGCGGACGCAGAACGAGCCATTCGATGGCAATCGCCATCGCGACCATCAGTGCGGTGGTCAGCGCGAAGGCGACGACGAAGGGAATTCCCTTCTCGGTGAAGGTCACGAAGGCGAGCGCGGAAAAGAGCAGCATCGCGCCTTGGGCGAAGTTGAAGACGCCCGACGCCTTGTAGATCAGCACGAACCCGATCGCGACGAGCGAATACATCACGCCCGCGAAGAGGCCGCCGACTAAAGTCTCGAAGAAGAACGACATGATGATTTCCTCAATGGACCGTGCCGAGGTAGGCGGCGATGACGTCAGGGTTGCTTCGAACCTCCTCCGGAGCGCCGTCGGCGACCTTGCGTCCGTAGTCGAGCACCACGACATGATGCGCGAGGTTCAGCACGATGCCGACATCGTGTTCGATGAGGACGACCGTGGTGCCGAACGAACTGTTGACCTCGCAGATCGCCTTGCTCATCTCCTGCTTCTCGTCCTGGTTCATTCCAGCCATCGGCTCGTCGAGAAGCAGGAGCTTCGGGTCCGCCACGAGCGCTCTTGCAAGGTCGACGCGCTTTTGCACGCCATAGGGTAGTGTCGAGACGACGCTGTCGGCGTATCGGCCTAATCCCAGAAAATCGATGATCCGGTCCGCACGAGCCTGGAAGCTCCGCCGTTCGCCGCCATCGCGACCAAACCGGAATATGTTTTCCGCGAATGTGGCCCTACCCTCGCGCGACAGGCCGGCGAGCACGTTCTCCTTCACCGACAATCGGCGAAAAAGCGCGTTGTGCTGAAAGGTGCGGCCGATGCCCAGGCGGGCGGCCTTTTGAGGATGGATCTTTTCGAAGCGCGTCCCGTCGAACACCACGTCGCCAGAGTCGGCGCGATACACGCCGTTGATCACGTTCAGCAACGAGCTTTTCCCGGCGCCGTTCGGGCCGATCAACGCGCATATCTCACCCGCCGCCACGGAGAAGCTCAGCGCGTTGATCGCCCGGACGCCCTGGAAGGACAACGAGACGTCGTGGAGTTGAAGAAGCCCCGGCATCACGCACCTACCGTCTTCGGTTCAGCCGACGCTTCCCGACGCTTCACGGCCTCGATGTCACGATAGGCGTCGGCTGGATGGCTCTTCGGAAGATACGGACCTTCGCCGAACAGCTTTTCGCGCAGGGTGCCCGGCTTGTAGGCGGTCGGATATACGCCGCGCTTCTGCAACTCGGGCACCAGCAGGTCCACCGCCTGCTCGAAGCTCTCGGGCGTCACGGCATAGGCAAGATTGAAGCCGTCGACGTCGGTTTCTTCCACCCATTCCTGGAGAATATCGGCAATCGTGCTCGGCGAGCCGACGAAGACCGGCCCAACGCCGCCTATGCCGCCCCATTTCGCGAGCTCGTCGACGGTCCACTCCCTGTCCTTGCCGGCGAAATGCTCGACCATCGAGACGATAGCGTTGGTCTCGACTTTCTGCAGTGCATCGGTCGGGGCATACTGCCCGAAGTCGACGCCGCTCCAGCCCGACATGAACACCAGCGAGCCATCGTACGACGAGTGGTTCTGATATTCCTCGAACCGCTTCTGCGCCTTCTCGTCAGTCTCGTCGATGATCAGCGTAGTCAGATTGTAGATGAGTAGCTTGCGCGGGTCACGCCCGGCGGCTGCGGCCTTCTGCCGGATCTCTGACACGTAGGCCTTGAGCAGCGACTTTGTCGGCGCCCCGACGAAGACGCATTCCGCATGCCCCGCGGCAAAGGCCTTCCCTGGGCCGGATGCTCCAGCCTGATAGAGTACAGGCGTACGCTGTGGGGACGGTTCGGAGAGATGGTAGCCGGGCACGTCGAAGAACCTTCCCTTGTGGCCGATCTCATGCACCTTGCTCGGATCGGTGAAGATGCCTCGCGTCGGATCGCGAAGGACGGCGCCCTCTTCCCAACTGCCTTCGAAAAGCTTGTAGAGGACCTCTACGTATTCGGCCGCGATCTCATACCGGTTGTCGTGTCGCTGCAGCCCCGCTTGGCCGACATTCCTGGCACCGCTCTCCAGATACGAGGTGACGATGTTCCAACCGACGCGTCCCTTGGTGTGATGATCGGCCGTCGAGAGACGCCGAGCGAAAGTGTAGGGATGCTCGAATGATGTTGAAGCCGTGATGCCGATTCCGAGGTGCTCGGTCGCGAGCGCTATTGGCGCCGCCAGTTGCAAGGGATCGTTGACGGGAATCTGGGCGGCCTGCTCGATCGCGTGATAGTTCGAACCCTTGTAGACGTCGTAGTAGCCGATGACGTCGGCAATAAAGATGCCGTCGAAGATCCCTCGCTCCAACGTGCGCGCCAGGTCCTGCCAATAGTCAAGATCCTTGTATTTCCAAGATTTGTCTCGCGGATGTTTCCAAAGGCCAGGCGATTGATGTCCGACACAGTTCATGTCGAAGGCGTTGAAGCGAATATGGCGGGACATGCCGTCTCCAGAAGAAAGCTAACGATGCGCAGAGACTAGTCATCGGGCCATCAATAAACAGGTATTCTATGTTTTTTATAGACTATTAATCAGGAAGTTTTTCCGGTTCAGCTGTCTTCGCGCGAAAGACCTACCCTTGCAGCCAACGACGATTGGGCAGCAATCCAGCCGCCGGCCAGCTACGAGACACGATCGCGCCCTCCTGTTTGCGGGCGCCAAGCGTCCGTAACGGAACGAGAGCATCGCGCTGCGCGGGTTCCATTTCCGCTGAGAGAGCCATCAAGAAAAGACCAATCAAGAAAGGTGCCCGTTTGATCCTCGTCAACGGGGAGCGATGCTTCGCCCCTCGACAGGGTGAGATGCCCGAAGCGGCGGGAGCGGCTATGGTGCCAGTGCCGATCCGCTGCCAAGGCTCGGTTGCGACCAGGGCCTCGAGCAAGGCAGTGCGGCAACGAGAGGTCGGACTTCAGCCTCTCGCTTGGCCTATTGCTTGGAGCAGGCGGTTGGATTCACTCACCACTGCGCCAAACTATCGAATTCCGGTCAGAAAGCCTCCAGCCGCAATGCCTCACCGAAGCGGCCCAAAACTCAAAGGTTGAGCTCATATGTCCAAACGCGAAAGGATTTCAGCACGTGCGGACCGAAAGAAACGATCAGTGGGACATCGGCAGCATCGCGCCCGCGAGCAACGACAATGCGACCGATGCGGGGGATGTTGTTTCGCGGATCGAACGTCATCCACTGGCCATTTAGATACACTTCAATCCAGGCGCTGAAATCCATCGGATCCAGAATCGGAACGCCGATATCGCCAAGGTGACCATTGATGTAGCGCGCCGGAATATTCATGCAGCGACACAGCGCGATGGCGAGATGCGCATAATCGCGGCACACCCCGATGCGCTCTTGATAGGCTTCCAGCGCCGTGCGCGTCGAACGGGCATCCTGATAGCCGAAGGTGATGTGTTGATGCACGAAATCGCAAATTGCCTGGACCCTGCTCCAGCCAGCCGGGACGTGTCCGAACGTATCCCATGCGATCTGGCTGAGACGGTCGGTTTCACAGTATCGGCTCCCCATCAGATAAATGAGACATTCGTCCGGCAAGTCTGCGACCGGAACCTCTCTGGCATCCCAAAAAGCCGGATCATGATCGCCGCTATCTTCGAGCGTGCCGTCGCCCCAGATCTGCAGGTCGCCCGCGGGGGCAATAAATCTGCGACAAATGTTGCCGAAGAGGTCGGCGTAAGTGGTCGTTTTCGTCTGCGGGCTTGTGACGACCACATCGGGAGAACGGACATCAGGCGCGCGTTCGCTGCGTGGAGCCAGCATCGTCAGCATCGGTGTCGCTTGTTGGCAGGTCACGGTAATATCGTAACCATAGCGGATGAGCATTGGGGGAACTCCTCGACGCTCGAGATGGCAGGATGATCGGTGCGCCGCCGTCAGCCAAGCGGACAATCCGCGCTACAGTCCGGAAAAAACAGCAACTCGCTATAGGCATAGCATGTCTGCCCTTCAGGTATCGAAGAATCTCCCGTGCCGTGGCGTGCTGTCGATTTTCGCGTTCTCGCAAAATTCCGGCCGGCAGACCTTCCGAATTGCGGAGACACCGGCCATAATCGGCTTCGTGCGGGACTAAGGGCAAACGAATGGATATTCGCAATTTTACCGGCTTTGTCATGGCTGCCGAGCTGATGAATATTACGTTGGCTGCCCAGCGGCTGAACGTGACACAGTCTGCCCTTTCGCGTCAGATAAAGGGACTTGAGGACTATCTGGGCGTCAAGCTGTTCGAAAAGTCTGGCCGCAATGTTCGCCTGACCGCAAAAGGCGAGGCGCTGTTTGCGCGAATTAACGGAGTCCTCATTGCCGATAAAAACCTCAGAACACTGGCAGACGATCTGTCACAGGGCGAGACCGGCATCCTGAGGATCGGGGCCTGCTCGCAATTGATCGAGCGGTACCTGCCATCGTTCCTGAAGGAATGGAAGGCGGGTAATCCCGGCGTGAATATACGCCTCGAGGACGGCGGGGGTCCGGAACTTGCCGAAAAGCTGCGCGAAGGGGCCATCCAGCTGACCATCAGCGCGGCGCCCTCGGCGCCGATCGATATATTCGAAATGGTCAGCCTCGGCAAATTGGGTTTTCTGGCTGTCGCGACCACAGAGTTCCTGGACAACATTCAAGAACCGATAGAGATCACTGCCCTTCTGGCGTTGCCGATCCTCACACTCAACAAGCGTCATGCCTCGCGCGAGGTGTTTGAGGCGGCTTGCCGTCTGAGCGGCGAGACGCCTTCGGTGATATTGGAAAGCTATTCACCCCATACGCTCTTTGCCATGGCTGCTGGCGGAAACGGTGTCGCCGTCGTGCCTTCCTCGGCGCGGTTGCAGACACCGCTGGTCATGCGGCCAATCACACTTCGCGGAGAACTCATTCATTTCGATATCTGCGCGATGTGGAACAGCCGGGCACCCCTGCCATCCTATGGCGTCCGTTTCGTCGAAGCCCTGCGTCTGCATATCCTCAATGAAAAGGATGATGCGACCTATGAGGCGGCTCCCCGGCGCGGCAATCGATTGCATGTCGCCTGACAAATCATTCCAAATCCGCATGGATGAAGAGTGAAAAGATTCATTGGACGAATTGATTTTAACAAGATTATCTTTGCGCGCTACCTCGGGCCGATGAAGAATAAGGCCAAGGTACGATATGGGGCGCGGGGACATTCATGGGCAATATCGGCTGGAGGAGCCTTGATCAGGAACGCGTTGTCCTGATCATAGCGATCCTCATCTTTGTCGCAGCCTCGATAGGCCTGCCCGGATTTTTCACGGCAGACAACATCGTTGCCATCGTTCGCTCGGTCTCGGTTCTCGGCATCCTGGCGCTGGGAATGGCCATTGTCATTATCGGGCGTGGCATTGATCTGTCGGCCGTGGCGATCATGGCGATGTCGGTTGCGTGGTATCTGCAGCTTCTTGGCAACGGCACGAGTGATGGGGTGGCGCTTACGCTGGTACTTGCCGGCGTGCTTGGAGTTGGATTGCTCAACGGGTTTCTGGTCGCCTATGCTGACGTCCCGGCAATCTTCGTAACTCTTGCCAGCGGATCCTTCGTCTTCGGCGCTGTGCGCTCGCAATTGATCACCCAGGATGCCGTGCCGGTGCCACCTGGCCACTGGATCGAGCTATTCGGCGGCCTGCGTTTCTTGAATGTCCCGGTGGAAGTCTTCATTTTCGCCGCCCTCGCCTTCGCGACATTCCTTTTCCTGCGCTATACGAAATGGGGCCGCTACGTCTATTTCGCGGGCGATAATCCGGTTGCGGCACGAAACATCGGCATTCCCGTTCGGCCCATGCTCGTGTTGCGCTATGTCCTATCGGCGCTTATTGCTTTTTCGGCTGGGTTGCTGACGGCGGCAAGCCTTCACTCCATCAACACGCGCATCGTCAATTCGACCCTGCTCTACGATATCGTGCTGGTTGCCGTGATCGGCGGAATTGGCCTTGCGGGCGGCAAAGGCAGCGTTCGCAACGTGTTGTTCGGCGCAGCCCTGATCGGCATCATGCTGAATGCGATGACGATCATCGACATTCCGCTGATTTACCAAAACCTCATTAAATCGACGATCCTGCTCGCCGCCATCATTGTCGATGGCGTGATCAATCCGCGCGACGAGCAGACTGCCCAGCAAGGCGACATTTAATCGATCACTGCCGCCTGTAGGGCGGATAGCCATACTACCAATCGTTACCGCAGAGGGGAAACATGATGAAATATCTGAATTTGCTTATGGCTGCTGCTGCCACGCTTTCCATTTCACTTTTTGCCACCGCGCCGCAGGCGCAGGAAGATCCGGGCCCGGCTGCCTATGCCCAGGCGCTCAAGGGCAAGCGCGTGATGCTCATCCCTCTCGCCATGGGCTTCGACCTGGCGCAGGGCTGGGCACACTACATCAAGAAGGAAGTCGACGCTTTCGGAGGCACCTTCGAGACCCGAGACCCCAACTGGAGCACGGAAGCGGGTGCTCAGGCGATCACCGAAGCGATCTCCTCCGACAACAAGCCGGATGTGTTGATCGTGCATTCACCGGATCTCAATTCCTACTCGCGTCTTTTCAAGAAGGCGCAGGCAGCCGGCATCTATGTGATCCTGATCGACAACCCGGCCAACTTCCCGGCTGACGCTTTCGTGGGTTCGGATTGGGACAAGCTTGGTCAGCTCGAGGCAGAAGCCGTCATCAAGGGTTGCGGCCCGAACTCCTCCAAGAAGATCGGCCTTGTGCAGGGCGATCAGGTCAACGCCTCCAGTCTCTACCAATATGCCGGCATCATGAAGGTTCTTGAAAAGAACCCTGACTTCAAGGTCGTTGCAAAGCCGGATTCGAACTGGGACGCCACTACGTCGCGCAACGTGACGACCACGATGCTGCAGCAGAACCCCGACATGTGCGGCATCATCGACTTCTGGGACGGCGATGCAACGGGTGCGTCGGCTGCGATCCGCGATGCCAAGCTTCAGGACAAGGTCTTCCTCGTGACCACCGGTGGCGGCGAGAAGGCTGCTGATTGTGACAACCTGGAAAACGGGACCTACGGTGCCGTCGTCATGACCGACCTGCACCACCAGTCGCGCGACATCAACGCCATCATCAAGTTCCTGTTGCAGAGCGGTCAGCCGGCTGGCACGTCGAAGACATTTATCTACACGCTGGAAAAGGCGACCACCAAGGCTGATCTCAAGGCCGACAGTTGCTGGGATCTGAAGGCCTTGCAGGCCGAAGCTGCCAAGTAAGCACTTGCCCTCGCGACAGACGGCCGGACCATTTCCGGCCGTCTGTCCTTTTCCCTTCCAGTGCCTTGGTATAACGCAATGTCCCTTCGCGAACGCCTGCAGTCGTGGCGATACAACCTGATTCCCGATCATCTGGTCGGTGAGATCCTCACAAAACGCTGGACGGACAACGCGATTCCGTTCCTCGCGCTGGTGATCACCGTGGCGACCTTCGGCTCCGCGATCCAGGGGTTCTTCAAACTCTCCTCCCTGCAGGATTCGACCCGACAGCTGGGAGAGTTCTCGATTGTCGTCACGGGCTTGACCGTGGTCATGCTCGGGGGCGGCATAGATCTGTCGGTCGGCTCGATCTTTGCACTATCGACCTTCGCCGCGGTCTCTGTGTTCTTCATTTTCGAGCAGCCCGTCTGGATGGCGCTGCTCGCATCGCTTGCGACCGGCGTGGCGCTGGGCGCTCTCAACGGCTACCTCGTCGGCTTCTTGCGGCTTCGCGCCTTTCTGACGACGTTGGTCACCTTCATCATCGGTCGGGCCATCTTCGATATCCTGGTCATCAACTTCGCAGCCCGGATCCAGATGTCGCTCGCCTCGTCTGAGGCATGGGACTACATCGGCGACGGCACCTTCCACGGCTTCTCGATTTCCGTTTTGAGCGCGGTCGTTCTGGCGGTCGTCACCCATATCGCATTGACGCGTTCGCGCCCCGGCTGGCATGTGCTGGCCGTTGGCGGTTCGCGCCGCTCGGCTCACAATGCCGGGATCAAGGTCCGGCAGACGGTCTTCATGACCTATGTCTTCTCCGGCTTCTGCGCCTCGATCGCAGGCTTCCTGCTGGCCTGCAGGTTAAGCGGCGCCGGTCCGGGAACAGGTCTCAATCTTGAAATTCTGGCGCTGACAGCGGCTGTTGTCGGCGGCAACAGTCTTGGCGGCGGGCGCGGTTCGGTCGTAAAAGGCATGATGGGCGCAATTATTGTGCTAGTCATGACAAATGGGTTGATCCGGCTGGGTTATGGCACCGGTACCAACCAGATGGTCCTGGGCCTGATGCTGGCCGCGGCCGTCACCATCGATATCCGCTGGCTGAAGAACCGGCACAAGGTCCTCAACGAGGTCTACGTCGCACCCGTCTACCTGAAAATGGGCGAAACCCAGTCTGCCGTCCCCGGCTCTGGTACAGGCTATGCCCTCAACGATCGACTATCGCAGACCGATTTCATCGGCCTTAGTCAACTGGAAGGTCCGGAGGACGTGATCCTCGACCGCGACGATCACCTCTATTGCGGTACGCGCCATGGCGAAATTATCCGGTTCTTCGCGCCTGACTACAATCGCTCCGAAGTGTTCGCTCATATCGGCGGGTTTCCGCTCGGCCTCGCCTTTGACCGCTCCGGAAACCTCATCAGTTGCGTGGGGGCCATGGGGCTGTACTCGATTTCGCCGAAACGCGAGGTCGCCAAGCTGTCTGCAGAAACGGCACGCTCCTGGACGTCGGTGGTCGACGATGCCCGTCTTCGTGATCCGAACGACTGCGACATTGCCCCGGATGGCCGCATCTATTTTACCGACTCCACCAAGCGCTACGATGCGCACGATTGGGCTCTGGATTCGATCGAAAACCGGCCGACCGGTCGCCTGCTCGTCTACGATCCCAAGGACGGTTCCACCAGGACATTGCTGGATGGCTATCGCTATACCAATGGCGTCTGCATCGCCCATGACGGCAGGTCTTTGTTCTTCGCCGAAAGCTGGGCCTGTCGCGTCCACCGCTACTGGCTGGAGGGCCCCAAGGCCGGTACCGCGGAGTGCATCATCAAGGACATGCCCGGATACCCCGACAATATCAACCGAGCCTCCGACGGCAGCTACTGGATGGCTTGGCTTGGCATGCGCACGCCGAGTTTCGACCTGTCGCTGCGCCATCCCGCCATGCGAAAGCGCATGACCCGGCGCCTGCCGCAGGACGAGTGGTTGTTTCCGAACATCAACACCGGCGGTGTGGTGAAATTCAACGAAACGGGCAAAATCGTCGATACGTTCGGCGATCTCTCCGGCACGTCTCACCCCATGGTCACATCGATGCGCGAGCACAAGGGCTACCTGTTCATCGGCGGCATCCTCAACAACCGCATCGGACGCTACAGGATACCCGGGGCAGACGAGACCTGGACCAGCGCCACCTCCTATTGGGGGACCACGCCATGATTTTCGATCCGTTCCTGGATCTGTTCCGCGGCAAGGCGGTGACCATCCCCCCTCTCGACGGTGCATTCCGGCCGAACACGAGACTGGATGAAGCCGATGTCTTTTCGACGCTGTCCGATGCGGACAATCTGACGATTTCCAACGGACGGCTGATCGCAAGCAGCGGCAATGGTCTGTTTGTGATCGAGGCTGGCAAAGAGCCGGTGGTTGTCGAGACATTTGACGCGATGGTTACGGCCGTTGCCGCTTCTTCCACCGGCGAGCTTGCTGTCGGGCTTGACACCGGACATCTGTTGATAAGCGGCAATGATGTGGAATTGCCCGGCGCGGTGCGATGCATCACCGCCCTTGCCTTTGCCCCGGACGGTGCGCTGTGGCTGGCCAACGGCTCATCCGAGCATTCCCCATCCGCCTGGGCCTCAGATCTGATGCAGAAGGGTCGCTCCGGCTCGATATGGAAAAGACATCTGCACAGCACTGAGTTCAAGCTGATCGCGGACAAGATTGCCTTTCCCTATGGGCTCTATCCCACCGCAAACGGTGTCGTTTTCAGTGAAAGCTGGGCGCACCGGCTTGTCCACGTCAATGGTATAGATGGGAGCCGCAAGACGGTTCTCGATCATCTGCCTGGTTATCCCGCGCGGTTGAGCAAAGCGGCCGCAGGCGGCGCTTGGCTGTCATTGTTTGCGCCGCGCAACCGCCTGATCGAGTTCATCCTGCAGGAAAGCCAGTATCGCCGCGACATGATGACAGAAGTGCCGCGCGAATATTGGATCGCGCCGGCGCTAGCCTCCAGCCGCAGTTTCCTTGAACCGCTGCAGTGCGGAGGCATCAAGACGATGGGGATCCACAAGCCCTGGTCTCCGAGCCGCTCCTACGGACTTGTCGTGCGTCTCGACGATGCCATGCAACCGCTCGACAGCCTGCATAGCCGCGCCAATGGCGCCCGCCACGGCATCTGCAGCGCTGTGGAAATGAACGGCCAGCTGTTTGCGGCATCGAAGGGAGGCGATTGCATTCTGGCGCTCCCCGCAGACCCCGAAGAGGCGCACTGACATGACCCCATCCGATCCGGAAACGATCGTCCGTCTCGAAGGTGCAACAAAGGCCTATCGCGGCGTACCCGCCCTGAAGTCTGTCAACTTCGATCTGCGCAAGGGTGAAGTGCATGCGCTCCTCGGCGAGAACGGCGCTGGCAAGTCGACGCTGACGAAGATCATTGCAGGCGTCGTGGAAGCGACATCGGGAAAGCTGTTTCATCATGGGTGCGAGGTTGCCTATGCCACGCCGCATGCGGCGCTCAGCGCCGGCATCGCCATGGTGTTTCAGGAGACAAGCCTCGTGCCGTCCATGACGGTGGCGCAGAACCTCTATCTTGGTTCAGAGAAATTTTTGAACCGTCTGCGGGGAACCTATATTTCTGCGCAGCAGTTCCTGCAGTCGCTCAATTTTGCGGTCGATCCTTCGGCTATGGTGGAGACGCTCGGAGCAGCCAAACGACAGATGGTGGAAATTGCCCGTGCGGTCCACCACAACGCAGAGATCATCATTTTCGACGAACCGACTGCGACGTTGACACCAGAGGAGAAGCGCCACTTCTTCGCATTAATTCGGCGGCTGAAGGCACGAGGTGTTTCCATCGTCTTCATCAGCCATGCGCTGGAAGAGGCACTGATGATTTCCGACCGCATCACCATCCTTCGCGACGGCGAAGTGGTGGCGAGCGGCGATACCGCCAGCTTCGATCGCGAAGCCATCATCGCTGCCATGGTCGGACGTACGTTATCGGCCGAACTCTATAAACAGCGTGACGATGCCACGCTGCGCAAGCCGGGAAAGAAGGTCTTGTCGGTGCAGGACATCTCGATGAGCAACATCGTGCGCAACAACTCCTTTTCCATCTTCGAAGGACAGATCACGGGTGTGTTCGGCCTGATCGGGTCCGGCCGTACCGAGACGTTCAAGATTGTCGCCGGTATCTACAAGCGCGACTTCAAACGCGGCGGAACCATCGAACTTGACGACAAGCCGGTGCGCTACGTTGTTCCGCGCCAGGCGATGAAGGACGGCATCGTCTACGTCACGGAAGACCGCAAAAGCGAAGGCTTTTTCGAAACCATGTCGATTGCCGAAAACCTGTTCTCGGGACTGCTTGCCGCCGGCCATGAGCAGGCGTGGATCATCGACGGCAAGGAGATGCGGGACCTGTCGGCCGAATGGACGAGGAACCTCAACATTAAAGCGATCAACGAAAACGCTCGCGTGGTCGAACTGTCCGGTGGCAACCAGCAGAAGGTGGTAATCGGCAAGGGGCTGGTACAGAAACCTCGGATCGTGATCTTCGACGAGCCGACACGCGGTGTCGATGTCGGCGCGATTGCGGAAATTCACCAGATCATCAATCGGCTCGCTGACGAAGGTCTCGCTGTCGTCGTGATCTCCTCCTATCTACCGGAGATCAAGAACCTTTCCGACCGTATTCTCGTCTGCCGGCAGGGCCGTATCGTGGAGGAATTCTCGCCCTCCGAGGCGACGGAAGAGAAAATCATGTACGCCGCCGTTCACTGACGGGCGAGGCACCCAAAATCGATGAGGACTTTGACATGACAAACAGACGCACCACCTGGACCTACTACAAGGGCGCTTGGCATGAGGGCGACGTGCGTATTCTCGGCGCGGCATCACATGCGACATGGCTCGGCTCGCTGGTCTTTGACGGCGCCCGCTTGTTCGAGGGCGTCAGCCCCGATCTCGATCGCCATTCGGCCCGCGTGAACGCGTCTGCTGAAGTGTTGGGCCTGAAGCCGACACTGTCCGGCAGCGATATCGAGGCGTTGACGCGCGAAGGACTGAAGAAATTCCCGGCCGGCACCGATGTCTATATCCGGCCGATGTACTGGGCAGAGGAAAGCGATTCTGGCACCGTGCCCCCGCTGGCCGAATCCACCGATTTCGCGCTTTGTCTGGAAGAAATCCCGATGGTGGACCCGGTGGGCTTCACGATCACCACGACGAGTTTTCGCCGCCCGACGCTGGAGGTGATGCCGGTCAACGCCAAGGCCGCCTGCCTTTACGCCAACAATGCACGCATGATGCGCGAAGCCAAGGCGAGAGGCTTTCACAACGCACTGGTGACCGACGGCAATGGCAACGTCGCCGAGCTGGCGACGTCCAACGTGTTCATGGCACGCGGTGGCGAAGTGTTCACGCCGGTGGCAAACGGCACCTTTCTGGACGGCATCACGCGCCAACGTGTCATAGCACTTCTGCGTGCAGCAGGCGTGACGGTTCATGAAGTGTCGTTGCGGGTCGAGGATTTTCGACAGGCCGATGAAATCTTCTCGTCCGGAAACATGTCCAAGGTCGTCCCGGTCATCGGGTTCGATGACAAGGCGTTCGATTTCGGGCCGATAGCCAAGAAGGCTCGCTCGCTCTACTGGGATTGGGCGCACGCCTGAGAGGAGAAAGACCATGACAACCGTAAAATTGCTGACTGACGCAGACGCTGATGCCATTCCGGCCGTGAAGGCGGTGTTCGACGACATTCGCGCGACACGAAAGTCGGATTTCGTCAACAATTTCTGGCGTGGGCTCGCCTTCGATCCGGCTCTGTTGAAACGCACCTGGGAGCAGCTGAAAGCCGTGATGGTGGCCGATGGTGTCCTCGACCCGCTGGTGCGCGAGATGATCTACATTGCGGTATCGACGGCCAATGGCTGCCAGTATTGTGTTCACTCTCACACTGCGGCGGCCCGCGCCAAGGGCATGAGCGAAGCGCAGCATGCCGAATTGCTGGCGGTCATCGGTCTTGCGGCGCAGACAAACCATCTTGTTACCGCCATGCAGATCCCGGTGGACCCGGAATTCGACGTTAAGAGCTGACGGAGGCGACAATGAGCAAGGGTCTGGTTGCCTTCAAGCCCGGCGGCCCGGAAGCGCTTGTCTGGAGCGACGTCGCGACGGGACGCCCCGGGCCTGGCGAAGTCCTGTTGCGCCAAACGGCCATCGGCGTCAATTTCATCGATATCTATTACCGCAGCGGCCTTTACGCTTGGCCTGAAGAGACAATGATCCCCGGTGGCGAAGCTGCCGGGGTCGTCCAGGAGATTGGCACGGGTGTGACAGGTCTTCGCCCGGGAGACCGCGTTGCCTACGTCACGCCATACGGTGCTTATCGTGAGCAGCGTATCATGCTGGAAAATCGATTGGTTCTCATTCCCGACGGTATCAGCGACGAGACCGCCGCGAGCGTGCTGCTCAAGGGATTGACCGCACAATATCTGATTACATCATCCTATGCCGTAAAGCCGGGAGATACCGTGCTGGTCCACGCCGCGGCGGGCGGCGTCGGCTTGCTGCTGGGGCAGTGGCTGAACTCGCTGGGTGTCCATGCGATCGGAACCGCGGGGTCAGCAGATAAGGTCGCACTGGCCCTGCGGCATGGCTACGAGTACGTTATAAATTACCGTGAGCATGATTTCGTGTCTGCTGTCCGCGACCTGACGGCGGGCAAGGGATGCGCCGTCGTTTATGACAGCGTAGGGCAAGACACCTGGCGCGGATCGCTGAAATGCCTGCAACGTTTCGGGATGTATGTGAATTTCGGGCAATCCTCCGGCATGATCCGGGATTTCGCGCTTTCGGACCTGGCGGCGGGGTCGCTTTCTGCAAACCGGCCGGTGCTGTTTGACTATGTTGCCTGCCGAAAGGATCTGGAGGCACGGGCCGCCGACCTGTTCAGCGGACTGCTGAGGTCACAGCTTCGGGCCGATATCGTGACAACACGCCCGCTGTGTCAGGCGGCAGCCGTACATACTCTGCTCGAAGCCAGGAAAACCGTGGGTGCGTCTGTGCTGATACCTTGAAGGGTCGGCAGATTGATGGGGACCATTCTGCACCAGACATATGAGAAGTCCCTTCTCACGTCCAATTCGGCTTCTCGAGGAGGAGCCTTTTATTGCTCTGGATCTCGAGGCCCTTTGACGAACATCGCCACCGAGACGTCGTGACCTTTTCGACATGTACGGGCGCCGAAGCATGGCTTGAACGCATTTCGTCGATCCTCGATTGTCCGACGCCGTCTGCTCAGCGTCGTTCGTCGTCCTTGCGACCGACACGTTCCCTTCATCGTCAAGTCGGGTGAGCCGAAGCACTGACCAACGAGAAGCCGGCATTCGGGGTCGGGGAGCTCCTTCCAAACCTGCACTTCCCGAAGTCGTGCTTGCGGCTGTCGAACCACTCCCTGAAATCAGAGTAGGTCGACAACGTTGGCCCGCCCCGCAGCAACTCGGTTTCGACTGGCGTCCCGTCTCCAGAAAACTCGAGACCTTCGGTCGGTTCCTTAGGAAGCAGCATGCTTGCGCCTCGCGGGCTGTAAATTCCAGAAGCGATTGCTTTTCATATCGTTATAGAGCACCATCGCTGCCTCAGCCGGGGGGATGGAGCATGGGACAGCTTACAACCGGGGAACGAGACCTCGCAGCAGCCATACTCGTGGCGTTGATGGTCATCGGTGTCGCGATGGCGGCGGCCGGACGTTTTGATCCCATTGGCATTCACGGCGTTGTCGTCCTCCTCTATGCCGGAGCGCTGCTCTGGTACGTCCTGTCGCTGGCTTTCGGCAAGCAGCCCGACGCCGCGCGCTTCTCCAGCTACTATGATGATCCGATCAAGGTCGGCGTGGCGCTCACATTGGCGTGGGCGGTGTTTGGCATGTTCATGGGCGTGTGGGCGGCAGCCCAGCTCGCCTGGCCAATCCTGAACTTTGATACGGCGTGGTCGAGCTTCGGCCGAATACGGCCCACCCATACGACCGGGGTCATCTTCGGCTTCGGCGGAAACGCGTTGATCGCCACTTCATTCCATGTCGTTCAACGAACTTCGCGCGCGAGATTGGCCGATCAGTTTTCGCCCTGGTTCGTGGTCTTCGGCTTCAACCTTTTCTGTCTGATCGCCGTCACCGGGTACTTCATGGGCGTCACCCAATCCAAGGAATATGCGGAAGCGGAATGGTACGCCGACCTCTGGCTCGTGATCGTGTGGGTGGTCTATTTCGCACTCTTTGTACGCACCTTGGCACGGCGCAAGGAACCTCACATCTACGTCGCCAACTGGTACTATCTCGCCTTCATTATCGTCGTGGCGATTCTCCACATCATCAACAACCTGGCGGTGCCCGTGTCGTTGGCACATGCGAAAAGCTACACGGTGTGGCCGGGCGTACAGGATGCGATGGTCCAATGGTGGTACGGGCATAACGCCGTGGCGTTTTTTCTGACGTCAGGCTTCCTGGGAATGCTCTACTATTACCTTCCCATCCGCGCCGAACGACCGATTTTTTCCTACCGGTTGTCCATTCTCAGCTTCTGGGGGATCACCTTCTTCTACATGTGGGCAGGGTCCCACCATCTCCATTACACTGCGTTGCCGATCTGGGTGCAAAACCTTGGGATGACGTTTTCCGTGATGCTACTTGTCCCGTCATGGGCGTCCGCCGGAAACGCAATGCTCACCTTGAATGGTGCCTGGCACCGCGTCCGTGATGACGCCACTCTCCGTTTCATGATGATGGCGGCGTTCTTCTATGGGCTGTCGACATTCGAAGGATCGTTCATGGCAATCCGCCCCGTGAATTCGCTCTCGCATTATACCGATTGGACCGTAGGCCACGTTCATGCCGGTGCGCTGGGATGGGTGGCCATGATGACATTTGGCTCGCTCTACACACTCATTCCATCGATATGGAAGCGCGAAAGGATGTATTCGTCGACCTTGGTTGAAGTCCACTTCTGGCTGGCGCTGGCAGGCACGCTCATCTACGTCTTCGCCATGTGGAATTCCGGCATCATCCAGGGCTTGATGTGGCGTACATATTCGGCTGACAACACCTTGGTTTTTTCGTTCGTCGACAGTCTGTTGGCGATGTATCCCTACTATATCGCACGCACCTTCGGCGGGCTGCTATTTCTTCTTGGGGCGATCGTGGCGAGCTTCAATGTCTGGATGACAGTCCGGACGGCTCCCGCCGCCGCGGGAGCGCCTCACGACGCGCCGCTGCCTTCGGGCGTTTTCGACAACGCGCCGGCGGAGTGAGAGATGAGCGACCCTCTGCACAGAAGACTGGAACGGACGGCCGTCGGGTTCATGTTGGCCATCGTCGTGGCGGGAAGCGTCGGTGGGCTCGTCGAGATCGCCCCGCTATTCACGATCCACGAGACGGTCGAAGACGCCCCCGACATGAGGTTGTACACCCCTCTCGAGGCGGCCGGACGCAACATCTATGTGCGGGAAGGCTGTTACGCCTGTCACAGCCAGATGATCAGGACGCTGCGGGACGAAGTCGAGCGGTACGGCCCTTACTCGCTTGCCGTCGAATCCAAGTACGACCATCCCATGTTGTGGGGCTCGAAACGCACAGGTCCCGATCTAGCCCGCATCGGGGGCAAGTATTCCGATATCTGGCATGTGGCGCATTTGATCAACCCTCGCGACGTCGTCCCGGAATCCAACATGCCGTCCTACCGATGGTTGGCAACAACCACCCTCGATCTTGCCGATCTGCGCGATCAGCTGGCGGCACTGAGAACCGTGGGAGTGCCTTACACAGATGAAATGGTCGCAAACGCAGCGGCCGACGCCCTCGGCCAAGCCAATCCGGACAGCGATCAATCCTCAGGCGTCGTGGAACGTTACGGGCAAGATACACAGGTCTCTGCGTTTGACGGCGTAAAAACCAGCGTGACTGAAATGGACGCCGTGGTCGCATATCTGCAGGTCCTCGGTCGGCTGACAAAGGCGGCCTATCAGAACACTGCGGCACCGGAGAAGATGCCAGACCCCAACAACTAAATCCTCAGGGGATTTGAAATGGATGTTACCCACGAGACAATGTTGGAACTGTCCAAGGTTTGGGGCCTGTTCTATCTCATCCTGTTTTCGATCGGGGTGGTCGTCTACACTTTCTGGCCTTCAAACAAAGCGCGTTTCGACCGGGCGGAAACGGACATATTCGACAAGGACGACACCCCATGGCGATAGAGGAAGTCGATCCCGTAACAGGCCGGAAGACAACGGGGCACATCTGGAACGGCATCAAGGAGCTGGATACCCCGGTGCCGCGCGGAGTATTGGTGTTCCTGATCATAACGCACCTGTTCGCAGCTCTATGGTGGATCCTGTATCCAGCCTGGCCGCTTGGAAGCACGTATACGCGGGGCCTGATCGGGACAGGTCAAAGGCAGGTGGTGGAGCGCAAGATCGTCGAGGCTGATGCTTCGCGCGCCCAGTGGATCGAGAAGATCGAGACCAGCTCCTTCGACGAAATTCGCGCAGACGACAAGCTGATGCAGAAGGTGGCCTCCAGTGGTCACCAGTTGTTCGGAGACAACTGTGCCGCCTGTCATGGGAGAGACGGAAAGGGCGGACGTGACTATCCCGATCTTACCGATGACGACTGGCTTTGGGGTGGTGGACCGGAAAAGATCGTCCAGACGATGACGGTGGGAGTAAATACGACGCACTCACAAAGCCGCGTTTCGCAGATGCCTGCCTTCGGAGCGGACGAAATGCTCAACCGAAAACAGGTCAGCGACGTCGCCGCCTATGTCTACTCGCTAAGCAATTCGTCTGCCGAAGCCGTAGACGCCAGCCAGATCGCTGCTGGCCGTCAGGTGTTCATGGCTACCTGCGTGGCATGCCACGGCGCCGATGCAAAAGGCAAACAGGACGTCGGCGCGCCGAACCTGACGGATGGTCACTGGATTTACGGCGGGGGTATCGAACGGATCATCCAGTCGATCCATGGCGGCCGGCAGGGACATATGCCCACCTGGGACGAGCGTCTCAGCCCTGCAGAAATAAAGATACTCGCGCTTTATGTGAACAAGCTGGGCGGGGGACCGCCGTGATGGCCCATAGGAAGAGACCTATACCAAGAGCCTTTAAATGGCTGGTGATCGGCATGATCGGCGCTACCTTCGTTGGGGCCAACGCGCATCTTGTTTACATGGCGATCGCCACCGATCCCCCTTGCATCGAGCATATCAAGGAAAAAGGCCAACAACCGAACCAATTCAGGGCCGCCGATTCAGCTTGCTGAACGCACAGGGAGGATCAGATGCCGCAGGGCGACAATTCCGGCCGATATCGGAGCGAGGTATCAGGGATCGAAGAGACCATGAATCCCAAGTTCCAGCGGCATCTGCCGCTCGGCGCTCCGTTCGCTTGGCTTGGCCAAGGCTGGCGGGACCTGATCCGGCAACCCTTGCCAAGCCTCGCCTACGGGTTCGTCGTGTTCTTACTCGCGTTGGCGGCCGCCGCGATGCTGTTTCGATTCGGCCGCGACTATCTACTTTTCCCGGCGCTCGCGGGAGTGTTGATCGTCGCGCCGCTCTTTGCCGCCGGGCTCTATGTCAAAAGCCGGACCTTGGCGAACGGGGAGCGCATTACGCTCGGTGCGATGCTGAATGTCCGGCCGAGAGCCGGAGGGCAGGTCTTTTTCACGGGGATGCTGCTGTGCATGCTGATGCTCCTCTGGATGAGGGCCGCGGTCATCATCTACGCGCTCTTTTTCGGTGTTAACCCGTTCCCGGGTCTTGATGGCGTTGCAAGGCTGTTGGTCACCACCCCGTCGGGCTGGGGCATGCTGGTCGTAGGCCTGTGCGTCGGCGCATTGTTCGCTGGGTTCGCATTCGCCATCGGAGTGTTCTCCATCCCGATGCTTCTTGATGAGCGCATAGACGCCTTCACTGCGATGGGAGTGAGCGTTGCAATGGTCTGGAACAACATGGGACCGTCAATGGTCTGGGGAGCGATCGTGCTCGCCCTCTTCATCGCCAGTCTGCTGACCGGACTTGTTGGACTGATCGTCGTTTTTCCTTTGCTCGGCCATGCCACATGGCATGCGTACAAGGCAATGAGGTAAGCGAGGAACGCCCAATGACCTGCTGCGCGTCGATTGCCTCGTCTCTCCACGAGCCCGGACCCAGAAGGCCGGGGGTGGACGAGATTGCGTTGGCCAGCAGGGATCTTGGCAATGGCCTCCGACAAATCACCTTGTCGGTCCCGGATATGCGATGCGGAGCCTGCATGGCGCTTTTGGAATCGACACTGGGCAAGGTCCCCGAGGTTCGATTGGCGCGTGCCAACCTGACGGCGAAGCGGGTGACCGTCAACTGGCAGGCTGATAGTGGCGCGCCGCCGGATTTCGCCACGCTGATCGAAAAGATGGGCTACACCGCCGCCTTGCCGACGGAGACCGGCGACCTTCTGCACGACGAGATGTCCGGACTGTTGCGAGCGCTTGCAGTCGCAGGCTTCTGCTCGATGAATATCATGGTGCTGTCGGTATCGGTCTGGGCGGGCGCCGACCCGGCGACCCGTCAAGCTTTCCATATGATGTCGGCGGCCCTCGCTCTTCCCGCGGTGATGTACTCCGGAGCCACATTTTACCGATCGGCCTGGCGGGCGCTCGTGCATGGTCGGGCGAACATGGATGTTCCTGTCAGCATCGGCGTCCTGCTATCCTTCGGTCTCAGTTTCTACGACACGGTCATCGGAGGACGGCAAGCTTACTTCGAGGCCAGCACCTCGCTGCTGTTCGTCCTGCTCGTGGGCCGCACACTGGACAATCTGATGCGAAGGAAGGCACATTCGTCCGCAGCGGCGCTCGCCGACATGATGCCGAAAGGCGCGAATGTAATCCGCGCCAACGGACAGATCGAGTACGTTCCGCTGGAGGAAATCGCGCCCGGAACCCGCACTCTGATTGCCGCCGGCGATAGAATTCCGGCTGACGGCACCATTCTCTCCGGCCTTTCGGAGCTTGATCGCTCGCTGCTGACGGGAGAGAGCCGTTCTGAGACCGTCGGACCAGGCGGACAGGTTCGCGCAGGCGAATTGAACGTTGGCCATCCCCTGACTGTCGAAGCCACCGCGGCGCCCGTAGATTCGACGCTCTGCGAACTGCACAGAATGCTGGAAGCCGTCGAAGACGGCCGGTCTCAATACAGGATGCTCGTGGACAGGGCCGCGCGCCTCTATGCGCCAATTGTCCACGGCCTCTCCGCTCTGACATTCATTCTGTGGTTCGTGACGACGAACGATGTCCACCTCGCACTGACGACCTCGATCTCCGTCCTGATCATAGCCTGCCCTTGCGCCCTCGGGCTCGCGGTACCGATGGTCCAGGTCGTCGCCGCACGCAAGTTGTTCAAGCACGGCGTCGTGGCGCGGGACGGTTCGGCGCTGGAACGTCTGGCGGAAATCGACACCGTCGTGTTCGACAAGACCGGCACCCTAACGCAAAGCAAGCTGACCCTGTCGACAGGGAGTTGGATCGGGCCAACGGAGCTTTCGGTGGCAGCTTCGATGGCGCGGTTCTCTACCCATCCGATGTCGAAGGCGGTTGCAGACTATGCCTCACGGCGCGGGCCGCAGGCCCTCGCGCTCGACGACGTCAGAGAAATTCCGGGGCACGGTCTCGAGGCATCTTTCGAGGGGCAGCTCTACCGACTTGGACGATCGGCCTGGGCGGCGGGTGGCCCGGCGGGGGATCCGATTGCCGCAGCCTCCACGGTCGTACTGACACGACACGGGGAAATTCTTGCTTCCTTCACTTTCGGAGAAAGGGTGCGAGCGGGCTCGGCCGAGGCGGTGCAGTTCCTGAAGGGCAGCGGCGTCTCCATACAGATGCTGACAGGCGACGTCCCGGATGCAGCACTTGCCGTGGCAAGGCAAGTCGGCATCGACACGGTAACGGCTGCCGCCCTCCCGCTCGACAAGGCCAACGCGATCGAAGCGTTGCGCGTCAGTGGACGCAAGGTGATGATGATCGGCGACGGGATCAACGACGCGGTGGCTCTCAAGACCGCGCATGTTTCCATGGCACCGGCATCGGGAAGCGACATCGGTCGAAGTGCCTCCGACTTCATCCTGCTCAATGGAGACATGGGCGGAGTGAAAATTGCAGTGACAACGGCCAAGCGTGCGGCAGCGCTGATCCGCCAGAATTTTGGTTTGGCGATCGTCTACAACTTGTGCAGCATTCCCCTCGCATTGCTCGGCTATGTCAACCCGCTCATCGCCGCGATAGCGATGTCCACGTCGTCCATACTGGTCGTGGCGAATGCGATGAGACTTGAACTTGATGGACCACCGCGGCACGAGCAGGACCTGAGACAGGCACATGAGTTGATCGGAGCAAAACCATGAGCACGTTGTCGTTTCTGATCCCCGTAGCTCTCCTGATGGGTGTCGCTGGCCTTGGCGCGTTCCTTTGGTGCTTGCGCAGCGGCCAGTACGACGACCTGGATGGTGCGGCAGAGAGGATATTGTTCGAGAAGGACGACAAGCCTCTCGGCGGCTGAGAACACGTTGGTAGAACACTTCAAGAAGGAGGTTCGAATGGGAAATACGGATCAGTCTCCGTCAGGTGCCTCAGGCACCCCTCAAACTCCGCGTATCCGCACCATCGATCCGTCGGAATCCGTTACCGGGGTGGGCATTGTGTTCGGCATCCTTGGTGCGGTGATCGGCGTGGTTTCGACTGTCTTCATGGCCCAGGCGTCCAGCGTCGGCTTCTGGATCGTATACTGCCTGATTGGCGGGCTGGCGGGGGGATCGGCGGGCATCGTCGTGGGCGGAATGTTTGGAGCAATCTTTGGCGTGATCAAAGGGGAGACCGGCTCCGGACGCAGCCGCTGACGGTGCGGTAGCCGCAGTCGGGTGTGTCCGAGCCGGTCAGAGAGCTGCGGGCCATCCTTTTAGGAATTCGATGTGAAGATCTCCGGAACGACGACATCCCTTTCCTTCGGCGGAGTGCTCGTTCCTATAAATTCGGGCTTAGCGGCGAACCGTGCTCCAACCCGTCGTTCGGCCCGTCGGAAGCTCGAATTCGATATCGCGATCTGCCGCCCGGAAGAACAGCATGAAGAACCGTTACGCCACTCGTTGCACAACGTCGCCTTGGCTGGATATCGCCATGCGCGACCCGGTACGGCGGGGTGGCCCAATCATTGCGACTCCGCCCGCTGAAGGATGAAATGCATGGCCGAAAATCTTGCAGCTTCAATTCGAGGGACGTGAATGGCTTTCTCCCGTTTGATGGCTCTTACCTATTCGTGACGTCATTTGCCTCAACACTGGAGACCCTATCGGGACCGATGATCGAGGCCCCGATCTGCTGCTACTGGCTTTGTGGAGGCAGCAAGTACAGCGTCATGGCGAGTATGAGGTAGACGATCAGCATCAGAACGCCGACAAACCACGTCGACCGGCCGCTGTTCGTCACGATGGTCGCAGTCATCATGGCAACTATGATCATGATGACCGCCCCCGGCCAAAATTCGAGGTTCATCGGGGTGGGGCCGATCACATAGCTGAGAAGCACAAGGGCCGGGGCGACGAACAGGGCGATCTGCGCGGCGCTGCCGAGAGCGATGCCGACACTCAAGTCCAGCCTGTTCTTCCGGGCCGCCGAAAAGGCGGAGGCCATCTCCGCCGCTCCGCCAACCAGCGCCACGACGATGAAGCCGACGAATGCCGGGGTCATTCCGAACGTCTCGGCAGCCGCCTGGACGGACTCGACGAATATTTCACTGACAAGTGCAACAAGCACCGTCACTCCGGCCAGCGTAATGAGGGCCACTTTGAGGGGCCAGGGAGCGTGCTCCTCCGCGACTTCCTCGGTGGCACCGAACAGTTCGCGGTGGGTCTTCAACGAAAAGAGGAGGCCCAACCCATAGGCCGCGATCAGGAGCACCGACAGGCCGACACTCAGTTGTTGCAGAAATTCCGGCGCAGCTTCAGAACCGGCCGAGCCCACGGCCGAAGGGATAATCAAGGCGACCGTCGCCAGAAACAGCAGGCTTGTCTGCAGACGGGCGTTGCCCCGATTGTAGTCCTGGATGTGGTGTTTCAACCCACCAAGCAGGAACGATGCGCCCAATAGGAACAGAGTGTTGGCGACGATGGCACCGGCCACCGATGCCTTCACCAGGGTGAACTGGCCAAGGCGCAGCGCCGTGAGTGCAATGATCAGTTCGGTGAGGTTCCCAAGCGTTGCATTGAGAAGCCCTCCAACCGCATCGCCAGTTTTGGCCGCGACCGATTCCGTGGCGTTGCTGAGCAAGGTGGCCAAAGGAATCACGGCAAGCAGCGCAAGCACAAAAAGGAGTGTGTGCGCCTCGGGTCTGATCTGCTGCGCCGCAATCACGACGGGCACCATGACGAGGAGCCACAGGACCGGGTTGTGTCGGATTTCATTCCACACATAGCTCATTGAAAACCTCCTGCTGAAAGCTTGAATGAAGTCGAGCTTACGAGTTGGGATCGATCCCCGCCCCACTATACACTCACTGCCGCAACAAGCCCGGTGAGGACGATGCCGGAGAAGCCGATGGCGACCGCCAGAACGCCGACAACAAAGGCGAAATAGAGGGCATCGGTCAACGGCCAACCTTCAATTCGTCCGGCGAGACGTCCGCAACCCAGCATGACCACCACACAAGATTGGCCACAGCACCCGCAGCGAACGAAATCTGAAAAAGGCGAGCCTGGTCTGTCGGCGTCCCACGGAATCCACCTTGATGATAGGCTTCCTCTCTGGCAGGCATGTCGGTGAAAAGTGAAGGCGATAGTGCCCCCGTTTTATGCACTCGTTGAACGCCCCTCCGAAGGCATGTCAGATCGCAGTGTTCCCGTCGATCGACGAAGTCCTCGGTCTTCTCGGCAGCGAGGAACATCAATGAGCTTTGCCAATCCACTCTGTCCGAGATGGTCACGCGAGCCATACGAATACCATCTCTGCCTCTGGACCGAGCAACGCCTGCTCCAGTTCAGTGACCCTGAAAGACGAGCGTCTGAACCGGCAGAAGCAGCGCCTGAATTCGCAGGATCATCGCATGCACAAGTCCTACGGCATCGACCATATGCAGGGCAAACCCCTTGACTGTGCCAATGTTTGGATCGGCGAGCGCGTCGTGATTGTTCGTATAGGCATTGGCGATGCAACTGCTTCCAGGTGGAACGCTATCGAGCCCTCCCGGAAAGAGCGGCTGTAGGAACACGGTCAGTGTTCCCGGCTGGGCCATCCGTTGCACATCGATCAGTTGATCCGACGCGCGCAGTTGTCCGGCGGCGATAACGTCCTGAACTTCTGTCACTACCATCGGTATGATCGTAAACGGCTTTCCGATGCAGGTGGCCTCGGCGATCATTCCTTTTTTCATAACCTGCGCCTCGATCTGGCCGAAGCCGGCAATCAGCGTGCCTTGCCCAGCGCCTTCTGGAACAAGAATGCCAGCGGGCCGCAGCAACGCGTTGACGACGTCGCCCCGACGCAGCGTGAACTGCTGCACGGTGCCCGTGATCCCTGCCCGGACGATGGTCTTGTCCAGTTCGACCTGCGCCTGCGCCAACGCCGCATCGGCGCTTGCCTTTTGAGCCGGTAAGAGCGTGGAAATCTTTGTCTCCAGGGTCTGCTTTTTCGCAACCGCTGAGTCGAGCACTCCCTTGAGGCTGTCCATAGTCGTCACGAGGCGCTCGACCTCGCGCCTGGCGACAGCGTTGTTGGTCAGGAGCTGAGCCTTCATCTCGTATTCTTCGACGGCTGTCTGATAGGCTCCCTGAGCCTGCTTGATCTGGCCATCCACGCCTGCAAGCTCAGTCTGGGTCACCTTCATCCCGGCTTCGACTTCGGCAATGAGCCGACGGGCTGTCTCCAGTGCGGCCTCCTGTTTGGAGCTATCGAGCCTGAACAGTGGCGCTCCGGCCTCGACTTTCTGGTTCAGCCCGACGAACACTTCTTCGACGCGCCCGTTTGTCTCCGGCAAAATCGTGACGGTGCGAAATATCGCCGTGACGTCCTTGGTCGCCGGGTGGAAGTAGAAGATCATGGTAATCAGGGAAACGGTGAGGAGCAGGCAGGCGGTAATGCCCCATCGGAGCTCGTACCATACCGTATAAAGCGTAATATCCCGACCGATCCGTTTTCCTTGCACGTATCGCCGGAACAAATAGTCGGGGAGGATCGTCAACATGGAGCAGAGGAGCAGCTCAAACATTTTAGATATCCTCTCCATGCGCGCTGGTCTTGGACGGCGGCTCTATCGTCTCCCCATCTCCAGGATCCTCCACAATCAGAGCAGGATCACCCGTTACATCAGCCTTGCGGCCGGAGAGTTTGCCGAGAGATTGGGCGATTGAGTAGAGCGGAGTGGAAAAGTCTGGAATTTGAATGAAAGCCAGAAGCAGGCCTGCAATCCAGAAAATATGGTTGTGGGTGAACAGCGAGATGAGCGCCAGAACCGCCACGATCTCCATCTGCACTTTGCTCGTCTTGTGGGCCCTGCGCTCAGGAAGGGCATGCAATTGGAAATAAAAATTGCCGATGGCCAGCACCGCCACCAGCAGAAAGACAAGGACGCCAATGAATAGGTAGTCTGTCTGTCCGGGAGGCGTAATGAAAAACGGCAAGTGTTCGATCGCCGCTGGATGAACTGATTGCGTCATTGTTGCCACCTGGAAGAAATAGATTGCATTCGTAAAAGCCATGGTTTTCTGCGTATAACTGCCGGGTCCATCCCGTCGTCGAGAGCGTTTTCGATTTCCTTCGAAAGAGCCGCGACCAATTCCTCGTACACGCTGCGTCGTTCGTCTCGCTGATCCGTCGAGGCCTCCCACTTCGCAAGCTCGGCCTTTGCCTCGGGAAGGGCCATGCAGATCTCCCGAAGCGATTTATCCCGCTTCGCTCGACCTTCGATCGCCTTGGCGCAGGCTGGAAAATGCCGCGCCGCTGCGGCCATGCCTTCGTCCATCGTTCACCCCGCTTCACGACTCATGGCACGTTCCACCGAAACGTCGACCATGCACTGCTGTAGTACGTGGACGGCGCCATGGTTGGGCAGTATGTTACCGTAGCATACGGGCACGCGATGACATCTCTCCCGGCAGAATCGGGAGCAATCCATGCAGACGATGATGCCCCCGGAGGGGTCGCCATCCCTCCAGTCCGGCCGCCACCGGCATCATTGGACGAACGCGCTCAACTGGAGCGCATCTTGTCCAGTGCGGAATCGCCTGGCGTCAAAGCGAGGCCCATATTTCTTTGGTACGTCGTCGAGGACGCGGGTCGAAGGGCGGGTCAACCTTATCAATGGCTACTCGGTTGCGATAGAGGTATTCACCCGGGATGCGGACTTCAGCAGGACGACCCGGTCGTTCGTATCGAGGCGGAAACGGCTGCGCCGGGCGAGCGTCACTATCTGATCCCGGGCCAGGACGTCTCCGTTCGGATCGACATCCCAAAAGACGGATACGTTCCGGTGTTCCCCTGGAATGACGCCACTCAGCGTCGCCACGGCGGTGGTATTGCCCCGCGGCCAGGACGAACCGTTGTGGCGCGCAAGACGATCCATGCTCGCCGCAACCGTTGCCGCAGCAACAGTGATGATCTCAGCCAACTGGATCGCAGAACGATCACCCTCTGATCCGTCGCTCCGCCGGCGAGCCTGGTTTCGCCTGACCGTCCGACCTCTGAGGTGGCACCCTTCGCCAATCTCGATGACGAACCGGGATCCCGGCTCTATTTCGCTGGATTGACGCAAGAACTGCTGCCCGCTCTGCCCCGTTTCAAGGAGATCAAGGTCTTTGGCCGCGAGACCTCGAACGCTCTGCGGAACATGCTGACCGCCGATCGCGATCGTCTGCTCGAGGGTCCTTGCAAGACAGGGATGCCGGTCCCTTGTACCGTCCGTTCGAGGGTGGTCACCGCGGCAGACGCGTCCGATCTACAGCCTCGATAGGAAGCCGTTCGGGACCGTAACATACGCGATGTTACGGGTAAGTTCTGCAGACCTCGCATAGCGTCTCTTCTCAGGCCTCGAGTTGTCCGCCGATGTTGGGCGGAGACGGGGCCAAAGTCGGGGCCACGAGGAGCCAGTAGTGAGTAGAGTGAATTGTGTTGTCGATTGCATGAACCTGCATGTTCCCCGCCTCCTGAAATCGATCATCGTCTGTGCCGTTCTTGCCGTGCCGGTCGGCTGCGGCGGCCGACCGAAGGACGTGCTGACTCCGGTCGCCGACAGCTCTCCGATGTCGACCAAGGTCGACATGCTCATCACGACGACGCGCAGCCGCTCCACCGTACCGGGCGAGATGTTTACGGGCGAACGGGCGCTTGCTCCAGCCTTTGCCGACATCACCGTGTCCATCCCGCCATCAAACGTCCGCAAGGTTGGAGAAGTTGCCTGGCCCAAGAAGCTCCCGTCCAATCCAAGCACGGACTTTGCGACGCTAAAGGCCGAGGAGATCACGCGCGACGACGCCAAGAAGTGGTTGAGCGCGGCAGTTCGAAAGAGCCGCGACGGCAGCGTTTTGGTGTTCATCCATGGATTCAACAATCGCTTCGAAGACTCCGTGTACCGCTTCGCCCAGATCGTCCAGGACTCCCGCATTCACAGCGCGCCGGTGCTGGTGACGTGGCCATCGCGCGGCAGTCTGCTGGCCTACGGCTATGATCGAGAGAGCACCAACTATACCCGCAATGCCTTGGAGAACCTCTTCCAGTTTCTCGCGAAGGATCCCGAGGTGAAGGAGGTTTCCATCCTTGCGCATTCCATGGGCAACTGGCTTGCCTTGGAGGCACTGCGCCAGATGGCCATCCGCAACGGCCGGCTACCTGCCAAGTTCGAAAACGTGATGCTTGCATCGCCGGACGTCGATGTCGACGTATTCCGACAGCAGATCGCCGACATGGGCAAACAGCATCCGAACTTCACATTGTTCGTATCCCGCGATGACCGCGCGCTGGCAGTCTCGCGGCGGGTGTGGGGCGACGTGGCACGGCTCGGAGCGATCGACCCTGAGCAGGCGCCCTACAAGAAGGAATTGGAAGACAACCAGATCACCGTCATCGACCTTACGAAAGTGAAGGCGGGCGACAGTCTCAACCACGGGAAGTTCGCGGAATCGCCCGAGGTCGTTCAGCTCATCGGCGCCCGGATCTCCGAAGGGCAGACCCTCACCGACAGCAAGGTCGGCCTCGGCGACAAGATCCTCGCTGCCACCACTAGCACGGCTGCAGCGGCTGGCAGCGCGGCGGGCTTGATCCTCGCGGCGCCTGTGGCGGTCGTCGATGCCGACACCAGAGACAACTATGCGAGCCAGGTGAGCGGACTGACGGGTCCCACGGGTGCCAAGCGGAAGTCATCTGCCTGCAATCCCGGCGTCCACTCGCAAGAGACGTGCGCGCGCTAGCCGTCAGATGACAGGACAGGAGAGACACATGGCAGCAGTCCCGAACTTTGCATCGGTTCGAAGGGTGTTCTGTGCGGCGGCATTGCTGCTGTTTGCCCTCATCACCGTTCCGGCAGCAGCGCAGACCCAGCCAAATCAGAGCCAGCCAGTTCCGAACTCGCAGCCGGAAAGCGTTCAACGGTTCTTGGCGATGTTCGCCGATCCCGCGGTCCAGACCTTCCTGCAGCAGCAGGCTGCCGCTGCGCGGACGACACCGGAACCCGCGGCGCAGGCGAGAGACACCGACGTTTCCTTCGGTGAGTTTACAACACGCTTTCGCCGCCACATCACTATCTTGCTTGCAGCGGCGCGGTCCTTCCCCACCGAGGCGATGCGTGGGGCGGCGCTCCTTGAGCGCGACGTCGAAGCAATCGGCACGCGACCGATTTTCCTGGTCGCGGCCTTCGTCATAGCAGGTCTTGCGACGCAATGGGTGTTCTGGCGGTTCAGCACGGGATGGCGGCAATGGATGTCGTCGCGTGCGCCCATCTTCACTGTCCGGGAGAGACTGGTGGCTATAGGGGCAAGACTGCTTTGGGCCGTCTGCTACGTTCTCGCCTTCGGGCTGGGCAGCATCGGATTTTTCCTTGTGTTCGAGTGGTCGCCGCTCGTGCGCGAGATTGTCGTCGGCTATCTGTTTGCGGTCGTCATCTTCCGTCTTGCGAGTGCCGTCTTCGACGTGATCCTGGCCCCGCATCGACTGGAACAGAACCAGTTCCGACTTGTGCCGGTCACCGATGAGGTCGCCAAGCACTGGGCAAAACGGCTGGGCTATGCAGTGGGATGGTATGCCTTCGGCTGGGTTACTATCCGCCTGCTCGGCAGTCTTGGCTTCTCCGTTGAGGCGCGGCAGCTCGTGGCCTATTCGCTTGGTGTCGTCCTTCTCGTCATCGGCATAGAGGCTGTCTGGCGACGGCCCGTCGAGTTCTCGCTGGCTCAAAGCTGGATCGGCATCAACGCCCGTAAATGGCTGTGGACCGCCTACTTCACCGCGGTCTGGCTGCTATGGGTGGTCGGCGCGATCAGGCTCTTCTGGATCGTGGTCGTGTGTGCCGTGCTCCCAGGGGCGATCGCCCTCACCAAGGCCGCTGTCAACAACGTTTTGCACAGCGCGAATGCGGAAGAGGAGAGCAGAAAAAGCACCGTCGCATCGGTTATCGTGGAGCGCGGCATACGAGCTGTCCTGATCGTTGGCGCGATCTTTTTCCTCGCGGATATGCTTGATATCGAGCTGACACGGATGACGATGCAGGACTCCCCCGCCCTCCGGCTGATCCGTGGCGTGTTGAGCGCCGGGATCATCCTCATGGTCGTGGATCTTGCCTGGAGCGTCGTGAAGGTCCTGATCGATCGCAAGCTTTACGACACGGAAGCCGTCCTCGAGATCGGCAGCGAGCGGGAGCGGCGTCGGACGCGCCTAAGGACGTTGCTGCCCATCCTGCGCAACTTCCTGATGATCCTGTTCGCCGCAATCGCGATCATGATGGCATTGTCCTCTTTGGGCGTTGAAATCGGGCCGTTGATCGCTGGTGCCGGTGTCGTCGGCGTCGCCATCGGCTTCGGGGCACAGACGGTCGTGAAGGACGTCATCAGCGGAATGTTCTATCTGCTCGACGACGCCTTCCGGGTTGGCGAATACATCCAGAGCGGCAGCTACAAGGGCAACGTCGAGTCGTTCAGCCTGCGGTCCATCAAGCTCAGACATCATCGCGGTGCAGTCTTTATCGTCCCCTTCAGCGAACTCGGCGCCGTTCAAAACCTCAGCCGCGACTGGGTGATCGAGAAGATGACGATCACCGTGACCTACGATGCCGACATCGAGAAGGCGCGCAAGATCATCAAGAAGATCGGCCTGGAGCTGTTCGAGGATCCTGAGTTCAAGGCAACCACCATCGAGCCACTGAAGATGCAGGGTATCGACAGCCTGGGCGATTCCGGACTTCTCCTGCGAATGAAGGTGATGACACAGCCAGGCCAGCAGTTCACGTTGAAGCGACGGGCGCTGCGGATGATCCATCAGGCATTCAACGAGAATGGGATCAAGATCGCTGTGCCGACAGTGCAGGTCTCGGGCGGGAAGGACGATGGCATTGCCGCTGCCGCCCAGCAGACGCTCGCAGCACAGAACGCGGCGATCACGGCGGGCTCCACGTGAAGCCGGCGCTCCGACATCAGCGAGATACAACTCGAAGGAAGAACTTGAATCCTTTCGAAGACGCTTGCAACCGGCCGTTCTCATGATTGTCAGCCCATTGGCTCACGTCGTTCCCAACAAAAAATTTGTCTGAACGGCATTCGAGTCGTCGGGATCGCTGTTCCGTTGAACTGAGGGATGGGGCCCCTGGGCACTGTTGCCGGTCCGTCATCCAAGTCGGCCACAGATGCTACGCGATGCTACGGGTATATCGTCTCCAAACGCGTTAGAATCGCCGCTATCGACAGACCGGCAGGCTGGAGGCTGAGCTCGCGTCCTCGTGGCGATTGCATAACTGAGACAACAACTTGATTCACTGGAGGGAGCCATGACCAAAATACACGCCGTAGACCTTGAAGCCCCTGCAGAAGGGAAGAAGAAGAAGGACAAGTCGTGGAACTACGACAAGGAAATCAAGAAGCTTCAGGTTGAGTTGGCGCACCTGCAGGCCTGGGTGAAGAAATCGGGCGCGAGGATCGTGATCATCTTCGAAGGGCGGGACGCCGCGGGCAAGGGCGGGATGATCAAACGAATTACCGAGAAAGTGAGCCCGCGTGTGTTTCGTGTCGCTGCCCTGCCTGCGCCGACCGACCGCGAGAAGTCGCAAATCTACATGCAGCGGTATCTTGCCCACATGCCTGCGGCCGGGGAAATCGTGATCTTCGATCGCAGTTGGTACAACCGTCCCGGGGTCGACCGTGTCATGGGGTTTTGCAGTGAAGAGAAAGTGCAGAGATTTCTGGAGCTTACTCCGCGTTTTGAGGCGGCAATCGTGGAAAGCGGAATTGTCCTGCTGAAGTATTTTCTCACGGTCACAGAGGAAGAACAGGAACGTCGTTTCAAGCGGCGTATCGAAGACCCGCTGAGGCAGTGGAAATTGAGCCCGATGGATGTGGAGTCCTATCGCAAATGGTGGGATTACACGCGTGCCTATGACGATATGCTCCGTACCACCGACCATGAGCAGGCTCCCTGGTGGCTCGTCCCGTCGGACGACAAGAAACGTGCCCGTATCAACTGCATTTCGCACATACTCAAATCCATCCCCTACCAGCGCGTCAAATTCGACGAACCGGATCTCGGCAAGCGCCAGAAGCGGCCATCCGACTATCACGAAAGTACGAGCGTCGTGCATGTTGTGCCCGACCTGACAAGCTAGGGGTCGTGCCGACTCCATCGCAGAAGGGGTGATCGGCGTGTCAACTGATGCGACGGCACCCGCCAAACCGAATGGGTCAGAATTTCACGTTGGAGATGTTCGTCGCCGTGCTGAACATTCCTCTGATATCAAGCCTGAAAGAGTATCGGGCCGAGTGGCTCCGGTACGATCTGACCTCCGGGCTGGCCATCGCCGCGGTTGGCTTGCCAAGCGCAATCGCCTATCCCGCGTTGGCCGGGTTGCCGCCGGAGGTCGGAATCTATGCCAGCATCCTGTCGGTACTTGGCTATGCCCTGCTCGGCTCGTCGCGCCAGCTCATCGTGGGGCCCGATGCCGGCACGGTGACGGTGCTGGCGGCGGTTCTCGTTTCTTTCGGGCTATCGTCGCCAGCCGAAAACGTCATGGCTTCCGCGGCCATCGCCGCAATGGTCGGGCTCCTTTGCTTTCTGGCAAGCTTCCTTCGGCTGGGCTTCATCGCCAACCTCCTCTCGCGTCCGATCTTGACCGGATTTATGACCGGCATCTCGCTGTCGATTCTCATTGGACAGATCGGCCGCTTCACCGGCGTGAAGATCGAGAGCGACGGGCTGTTCGGGCCGCTACTCGAAATCGCAAAAAAGTCGGACCTGATCCACTGGCCTTCGCTCTGGTTGGGGGCAGGACTGTTCGTCATGCTCCGGTTTCTCGGCAAATGGCTCCCATCTGTGCCGGGGCCGCTTGTTGCCATGGCACTCGCGACGGCCCTGTCCTACGCTTTCAATTTCCAGGGGCTGGGTATTCGTGTTGTTGGCGCCGTCCCTTCACAGCTACCATCGCCGTCGATACCAATCCCGAATGTTGCCATCGGCGACCTGGTCCTTGGGGCTGCCGCCGTGCTGATCGTCAGTTTTGGTGCGGGCATCGTGACCGCGCGCAGTTTCGGCGCCAAGAACCGATACCCGGTCGACGCCAATCGTGAACTCCTTGGGTTTGGCGCGGCGAACCTGGCCTCAGGACTGTTCGGCGGATTTGCTGTCACCGCCTCCGATTCCCGCACTGCCATCAACGACCTCATGGGCGGCAAGACCCAATTGGCCGCTGTCTTCTCGGCTGCCGCCCTCGCCCTGACGGTGCTGTTTCTGACCGATGCTTTGGCGATCCTGCCGACGCCCGCGCTCGGGGCTGTACTGGCGTCTGCCGCGGTAAGCCTCATCGACCTTAAGGGCCTTCGCGAACTGTGGCGGATCAGTCGGATCGAGTTTCTCTTTGCCCTTATCAGTATTGCGGGCGCCCTCAGCCTCGGCGTCCTGCAGGGGGTGATGGTAGCTGTGGTCGCGACGCTGCTATATCTCGTGATGCAAGGAATGACCCCGCGCGATGCATTGCTCGGTCGCATTCCCGGACGCGACGGCTTCTACAAGCTGCATCGCTATCCCCAGGCAAAGCCAGTTCCCGGCGTGGTAATTTACCTCGTTCAGGGCAGTCTGCTGTTCTTTAACGCAGAACACGTCAAGAGCAGAATCGAGGAGATCTTCGCGACGCTGGCACCGGATACAAAGTGGTTCATTCTCGATGCAGGCGCAGCCGCTCAGATCGACAGCACCGCAGCGGTGATGCTCGACGAGGTAAGGGCAATGGCACAGGAGCGGGACATAAAGTTCGCGATAGTGGAACTGCACAGCGAGCCACTGGAAATCCTCGAACGCTCCGGCGTCCTTGCGCGTATTGGCACCACCATGGTCTTCGACGAACTGGAAGAAGCGGTAGATCTTGTTGAATACCAACCGGTCGTCGAGCGCAGAGATGGCGATGATGCGGCTGGTCAATCTCCTGATGTTGCTCAGTAGCCTAACATCCCATCGAGACGCAGCGAAGGCCGTCGGGAAAACATCCGTCCCTGGTTCGCCCTCGAAGATGCAGCCTTCGTAGGAGGTGGCTCCTGCGTACGGGTGTTCAACAGCCAGATGACCGCGCCGTCGGAGGAATGCACTGCACCGACGGTTTCGGCGAAGGATATTACGGTAGTCCGGAACGGCTTCTCGATCCGGGTGCCCGCCTGGCGAATTCCATCGTGGAGTCTGTCGATCAATCAATCGATCGCGGAGCGCTTTGTCACCGAGCTGGGCCGCGACCTCGAGGACGGCACGTGGACATGCAACGTGGACAGTTGCGATCGCAGCCATCTTTCGAGGCTCCTTTCGCCCCATCATCGCGAACGCACGAGGGGCCGCCGTGAAGGAAGAGCTTCGGGCACTGAAATCGCTTGCGGGACTATTTCCAACCTTCCATCATTCACCATTTCCAGCGTACCCGCAGACCGGGCCATCGGGATCGATCGCGTCGAGGAACCGGGTGATCACATCGCTGCCTTCGGCTGGATCGCTGCCTGAAATGACCGCGACAGAAAATGCGAGCAGCGACGAGGATGGGGTATGCGTGCTTGCACCTGCCCGAAGATTCATCACCAGCGTGGGGCAGAGAAACAGGCCAAGCCGCAGGACAGCGCGCCAGTCGGCGGGCAACATGTGACGCGCCTTAAGTTCCGCGAGAAGCGGCCTCCAGAGATCGTCCGCTTTCGCGTCCAGCAAGCCTTGCCGTATACGGCTGAGTGTCCAATCCGTCTCGACAGCCAGCACGCCGTCCGCATATTGCGCCTCTACGCGGTATCGGGCCTCCACCTCGCCCGGATCGTAGAGCCACAGCGGATGCGCCAGCACGTTGTGAAAGGTTGCCTTGACCTCGGCAAGAAGGGTTGGCACATGACGACCCGCAAACGCCGGGTCGAAGAAGGACAGCGTCGCGTCCGCGCCCTTGGCGCTATACCAGACATTCGCGTTGTGGGCGTCGCCGTGCGCGGTCACACCCCCGGCATCCGCAAGCCGATCGGGCTGAAGCCTTTCAGCGGCGTCAGCGAAAAGTTCCCCAATCGTGCGCCGATATCGCCGGCCGTTAATGACGAAACGGGCTCGGGAGAAAGCGTCCCATTCGAGGTCGAGACCGGGGAAGCGGAATGTTCGGCCGATGTAGAAATCAGCATAGCGTCCGCCCGGAACGGAGCGGGTCTTCGGGTCGATCATCCGCTCCTGGAAAAGCCGGTGGATAGGTTCGGAGGCGACTTCTTCCACCGTGACCGTGTGCAGCGTGCGGCGGTAGACAGCAAGAAGCTCGGCTGAAGCCGGCGTTCGGCAGAAATCGCCACGGCTTCCTGTCCGCGTCTGGTTCGATGTCCAGCGCGCGCAGGACATCGGAAAAGCGCGGATCGCTCCGTCGGCGGTAAATCAGGATCTGTTCGCCGGGAAAAACGGACATGTGGACGGGCTGGTCCACCGGCAACCCAGCCTTCGCGAGAATATCGGCACGATAGTATTCGCCGGACATCGCTTCCTCGCCCTCTTCCTGGTGAAACTTGAAGAAGAAATCGCCTTCGTCCGTCTCGAAGAACCCGTTGAGCGAATTGAGACTATAGCGATCGTGATTGATGGCGATGTTGTGGGCATCGATACTAAAGACATCCCGCAGAAGCGATCCCAGCATGGATACCGCCCCGGCTTCGTTCGTGCACGCCATACGGCGTATTTCCGCGGTTCGGCTCGATGTCGACATTCTGGAGACCTTTCATTCCGATCCGGCCGAGGATCGCTGGTTGACTTGCACCCTGGCTGGACTGGTGTCGCAATCGGGGCTCAGCGTATGGACGCAGGAAAATACCGGCTGCCGAGCGTATAGCGGTTGCCGCTGTAGGTAAGCCTGTTGACAGTCGCGACCACTGAGCCAGACCAGGTTCGGCGATGCAGCAACAGGCAGGGATCACGCGGCTGGATCATGAGGAGGCGAGCCGTCTCCTCATCGGCGGCGACTGCGGCTATGACATGCTCGACCTCCGTCAGCGGCGTACTCTGTTGCAGATAATCGTAGGTCGTCGTCGCGCCAAAATCCTGCTTGTCGTAGTCGGGTACAAGGTCGATGTTGACGAACCTCTCTTCCAGCTGCACCGGGATGTCGTTCTCGAAGTGCACGACCATGGAATGGCCGACGAGCCCGCGCGTTCCGGATTCGAACGCTGCGAACAGGTCCGAGCTCAACGGGATCGTTTCCAAAACGATGACTTTCGCCCTGTGCCGGCCACCGCGCTCGTGGATTTCGCTGGCGATATTATTGATCTCGATCAGCGCCGACTGCGGTTTCGGCGGCGCAACGAACGTGCCGACCCCCTGAATTCGGATCAGATACCCGTCCGAGGTGAGTTCACGCAGAGCCCGATGCACCGTCATGCGCGAGACACCCAGCTCGGAGACAAAATCATGTTCAGACGGTAGTTTATGGTCCCGTCCCCATTTGCCGCTGCCAATATTCTGCAGGACATAGTCCTTGACCTTCTCGTAGAGCGGCCCCGCTGTCGCTGGAAGATTATTCATTTCCGCTCGCCTTTTGAGGATCGATGTCGGTGGTTCCGGCGACCGACGCGCCATCCTGCGGACGGACACGCACTATCGTCTTCAATCCGGTTGACCGCCCGCTCAGAAGCCGTTCGTAGGCTGACGGAATAGCCTCGATCGCTATTACTTCGTCGATAAGCGATCGCAACGCCGGCTCGAGCCCGGGTAGCATGGAAACTGCGTCGGGAAGCTCGTCTGCGAAAGCGTGGCAACCGACCAGCGATATCTCGCGCTCCACAAGAATGTTCGGATCGAGATCGATGCGCCCGTGGGTAATGCCGACCAGGGCTATGGACCCGCCGCCGGACACGAGATCGACCAGTTTGGTCAACACGTCGATATTGCCGGTCGCGTCAATGGCGTAGCGCAGGACCTTTCCACCAAGCGTCGCGTGTATGGATCTGCTGTCGAGTTCGACGACCGAAGCCCCAGTCGCATCGGCAACACGGGCAGCACGCGCCCGATTGCGGTCGGCGACGAGCAGCTGCCCATCATGCAACTGCGAGAGAATGAGTGCGGCGAGCCCACCGATCGGGCCGCAACCGGCGACCAGCACCGCTTCGCTGGCCTCAACAGCCTGCTTACGCACCGCATGGAGAGCAACCGCCAATGGCTCGGCCATGGCTGCGATGGCGGGATCGAGGGAGGGTTCATGCCTGACAAGCAGACGCGCCGGCAATTCGGTCTCCTCGGCAAAGCCGCCATCGCAAACCTCGCCGACGAATCCGAGCTGTTCGCAGACATTGTGGCGTCCGCTGCGGCAGGCCGCGCATTCGCCGCACCAATAGCGGCTATCGGCAACTACGGCGTCGCCCACAGCAAGTCCCGTGACCCCCTGCCCCATTGCCATTACTACGCCAGCAAACTCATGTCCGACAACACAAGGCGACCGGCTGATCCACTGCCCGGTGCGATAATTGTGCAGGTCCGATCCGCAGATTCCAGCGGCGGTCACGGCAAGCCGCACCCAGCCAGGTTTCGGCGCGCCGGGCGTTCCGATCTCCTCGACCCGCAGATCACCGGCCGCATAGAGTCTCGCCGCTTTCATCACCAGCTCCTCTCAGCGTGGGAGATAGGCGGTGCGGATATCCGACACCGCGTTTTCATGCGATGAGAAGCCTTCGTAGCGTGCAAGCGTGCGGGCATGCTTGGCGAACTCCGGATAGGCGGAAGCCGTCACATAACCGATCGAGGAGCGCTTGACGAAATCGGTTACCGAGAGCGGTCCATAGGTGCGCGCCCACCGGCTGGTCGGCAGGACAGCGTTCGGTCCAAGGCCGAAATTGCCGATGCTGACCGGGGTATGGGGGCCCATCAGAATTTCGGCGGCTTCGGTGATATGGCCAAGATGAGAGAAGGAATCGGTCGAGAGGATTTCCAGATGCTCGGGCGCATAGTCGTTGATGAAGCGATAGCTCTCTTCGACCGAGGACGTGAGCACGATGCCACCGCATTTGCCGCCAAGCACGGCGCTGGAGAATTGGACCCTCTGTTGCGTCATGCGCGCCCAATGTTCGGGAAGGGACTTCAGCGCCTCTTCCGCCACACGGCGGCTATGAGTCACGAGATAGGCCGACGAGTCCGGGCCATGCTCCGCCTCGACAAGCAGGTCGAGCGCCGCCAGGCCACCGCTGACCGTATCGTCGGCGAAAATGACGGCTTCGGACGGACCGGCGGGAAGACCAGGATCGATAACGCCGCCAAGCAGTCGTTTCGCCGCGACAACCCAGGGGCTGCCCGGGCCGACGATCTTCAGCGCCGGCTTGATCGTTTCCGTGCCGTAGGCTGCGGCTGCGACAGCCTGCGCGCCGCCGCATTTATAGACGGTTTCAACGCCAGCAAGGCGCGCAGCAACCAATGTTGCAGCATCCACCGAACCATCTGGCGCAGGCGGCGTGAAAATGGCAAGTTCCGGCACACGTGCCACGACCGCGGGAACGGCGGTCATCATCGTCACCGACGGAAACGCACCCTTGCCGCGCGGGATATAGAGCGCAACCGACTGGATCGGCGTGAAACGGTCGCCGGCAAAGGCTCCAGGGCGCATCTCCTTCAGCCACATCGCCTCCGGTTTCTGCTCCTCGTGAAAATTCCGGATATTTTCGATGCCGAACTGGATGGCTTCGATAACATCCTTTTCCACCAAATCGAAAGCAGCATCGAACTCGGCTTGCGTTGCCTTCAGCCTGCTTCCATCAAGGTCGGCCTTGTCGAGTTCACGGCCGAAGCGCACCAGCGCGGCGTCGCCTTCGGTCCTGACGGCCTCGATGATCGGCTTCACTTTCTCAATGAACCCCGACAAATCTGTTTCCGAGCGGCGAAGCAGTGCCGCGCGCTCAGTGGCATCGAGTTTGTCGAGTTCGTAGAAGGAGACGTTGGTCATTTGAGTTCCCTTGCTATGGGCAGGCGCTTCCGCCGCCCCGCATCCTGTTGTCATTTGGATTTGAGGAAGATGTCGAGCCCGACCAGCCGATCGAGCACGAAGATGGCTCCCGCTGCGCAGGCGATGAAGACCACCGAAATCGCCGCGAGATCGGGCGTGATGATCGAGCGGATCGAATTGTAGATTTGCACCGGCAACGTCACGATGCGGGCATCGACGAGCAACAGGCTCACCAGGAATTCGTTGAGCGCCAGAATGAACATCAAGAGCGATCCGGTGATGATGCCCGGCGTGACGGCGGGCAGCGTCACGGAAAGGAAGGTCTGCACCGGACCCGCGCCACAATTGGCGGCGGCCAGTTCCAGATCGGGATCGAGGCTCGCAGCGCTTGCCGTCACTGCCCAGATCATGAATGGCAGGTTGATGACGCTGCAAGCGATACCGACCGGCCAGAGCTGGCCGAGAATTCCCGCATTTCCGAAGACCAGCATCAGTCCGATGCCCGAACCGATCAACGGAATGGTGAAAGGCAACAGCAAATAGACCTGAATCGACTTCTCGAACCGCACCGCATATTTGGCGAGCGCGATACCGGCCAGCGTGCCTACGGGGATAGAAACGAGCGTGCACACCGCCGAGACATAGACCGAACGCAGGAAGGCGTCGCGAAGGTCGGTTGCCTGCAGGATCGCCGCATACCATTTCAGCGACAGGCCGTC
This sequence comes from Rhizobium sp. P1_C7, assembly GCF_056406295.1. Classification (NCBI taxonomy): domain Bacteria; kingdom Pseudomonadati; phylum Pseudomonadota; class Alphaproteobacteria; order Hyphomicrobiales; family Rhizobiaceae; genus Rhizobium; species Rhizobium sp. P1_C7. Next base: position 51,551 of record NZ_JBFUAL010000010.1, on the reverse strand, counting down.
CGGCGGGAAAGTGATGATGTTGCCCGAGGTAAAGGAGGCGCCGAGCACCACAATCGTCGGCGCCGACAGCATGAGGAGTGCGATGGTTACGAAGCACCAGAGCACGATGGATTTGCTGATCGATCCACTCACTGGCGCGCCCTCCCCATGGCGAGCGTTCCCGCTCCGAAAAGCGTGAAGACAAGACCGACGAGAAGCGAACCTACGGCGACCAGCATCAGGGCCAGCGTAGCGCCAAGCCCTTGATCGGAGGTGCGGAAGAACTGGTCGTAGATGGCGTTGGCGATGAAATCCTGTGATCCGCCTCCCAGGATCGCCGGCATGGCGAAGTCGGTCAGAGACAGGGTCATCACCACGAGGCCGGCGCCGACGAGGCCGGGGCGTGCCAGCGGGAGCACCACATGGGTGAAGCTGCGCACCCAGTCGGCACCGAGCGAACCCGCTGCAGTTTCCAGCTCCTCAGGTATCGCGGTCAGCGCCGGAGCAAGCATCAATACCGCAAACGGCAGCATATATTGCACGAGGCCGAAGAGCACGGCCGAATAGTTATAGAGGAGCCGGATGGGTGCGATGCCGACCAAACCGAGGGCCTCGTTGACCATGCCCTGATTGCCGAGAATGATCAGCCAGCCATAGGCGCGCACGACCTGGCCGATGAAGAAGGGCAGGAAGAGCGCTATCAACAGGAACTTGCGAAGCCCTGCCGAGCGGGTGCGCACCATCAGATAGGAATAGGGAAAGGCAAAGATCAGCGTAACGACTGTGACGATCAGCGACCCCAGGAGACTGCGCGTGGCCACGATGGCAAAGAGCGGTTCGCTTATCGCCTTGCGGTAGTTCGCCAGTGTGTAGTTTTCAGAGAGCAGGAAGGTGCTCGTGTCGAGCGTCCTCAAACTGCTGTCACCGATCTGAATGAGACCGAGAACGAGCAGGCCGACCAGCAGGAGCGCCGGCGCCAGCATCAGATAGGGGATGGCGCGCTTGAAGTTCGCCGGCCAGACGAAGGCGGCGAATGCTTCCAGCGCGTCCATCACACGCCATGTCAGGGGATAGGCTGTTCGGGCTGCTCGCATAGGAAATTCCCGGCATTGGACCTGAATTGTGCGGGCCGCCGTCGGAACACGCGACGGCCCACGAAGGACTTAGCCCTGCATGATCGCCTTGAACTTGGAGAACCACTCGCTTTCGTTCTCGACCTGGGTCTTCGACGAAATCCGGATGAGGTGTTTGAAATCCTCCTCCTTCGTCGGATAGGACGGATCGTTGACGAGATCGGCGGGCGGCGTCAGGCCGGGTACCACGCCAGGCAGACCAAGGCCGTCGAGCCAAACCTGTTGTGCCTCCTTGGTCAGCGCGTGGTTGATGTATTGCTTTGCCCAATAGAGTTCGTTTTCCGGAAGGCCCTTCGGGATCCAGAGACCGTCCGTATCGAACTTCGCGCCTTCCTCCGGAATGACCCATTCGATCTCGATGCCGTTCTTGCGGGCTTCGCGGGCATTCGTGGAAATCGTGCAGGCGGCGTCGATCTCGCCCTTCTGGAACCAGGTGGTGAAGTCCGGATCCTCGCCGAGCAGCGGCTTCTGTTCCTTCATCTTGGCAATGAAGTCCCATGCGGGCTGCATGTTGCCTGGAATGTCTTCGAGCTTGCCGCCACCGGCGACCTGAGCCGGGAAGTGAAAGCCGATGCCGTCATTGTAGAAGGCAATACGGCCCTTGTACTTCGGATCAAGCAGATCCTTCCACGATTTCGGCGCGCCGCCCGGAAAGGCCGATGGGCGATAGGCAAGTACGTATACATAGCCATAGGTGTTGACGATGGGGTAGCCGTCGAGGCCGACCGGCTTTGCCAGCTCGGTGACGTTCTTGAGATTGGGAAGATCGGACAGGTCTTCGGTGACGCCACGCAGCGCCGATTTCGTCGCATTCGTCGTCGTGTCCCAGTTGATGTGGATCGGCGGAACGCGCTTTTGTGCAACGGCCGCCCAGACCTTCGGCTGGATTTCGTTGTCTTCGGTGAGATCATGCCGGACAGCGATGCCGGTCATCTTGGTAAAGCTGTCGGACACACCCGCCTTGAGGCTGTCGACCCAGCTTCCGCCCCAGGCTCGCACGATGATTTCCTTCGGCTTTTCCGGCTCCTGCGCGAAGGCACGGGGCATGCCGAGCGCTGAAAGCCCCGCGGCACCGCCGATAGCGGCCGCCCCTTGTAGAAAGCTGCGCCGGCGCAGCGCCAACGGTGTCAAATACTGTCTGCTCATGTTCATTCTCCTCTGGTTTTCCGTTGGTTCGGCTTAATTATTGAAAACAAGGACATCGCGGCTGTTCCAGCCGAGGCTGACGGCCGCGCCTGGCTCGTGCTGGACGTGGTCGATCGGGTCGTGGTCGAACACTCTCAGCGTCTCTCCGCCAAGCGCCGGCACGCGCACTTCGTAGACGATACGCTCGCCCTCGAAGATCGCATCGCTGACCGCGCCTTCGAGCACGGTTTCCAACCCGGCCAGGGACGCAGCGCTGGCGGCAAGACGGATCTGCTCAGCACGGATCGCGCCGGATGCCGTCTCGCCGGCGCGCGGCGGATTGCGCGCGTCTCCGACCACGCCGGCGATTTCGGTTGTCCCCTGAACCAGTACGGCACCGCCATCGGCTACCGTGCGGACGGCACCCGAGATGAAGTTGGTGACGCCGATAAAATTCGCGACGAAAGCGTTTTGCGGGTTGCGATAGGTGCGGGCCGGCTGCGCCTTCTGCTGGATTTCGCCATTGTCCATGACGATGATTTCGTCGGAAACCACGAGCGCCTCCCGCTGGTCGTGCGTGACGTTGATGGTCGTAACGCCAAGTTCCCGCTGGATGCGGCGGAACTCGAGCTGCATTTCCTCGCGAAGCTTGCGGTCGAGTGCAGCCAGCGGCTCATCGAGCAGCAGGAGATCCGGTTCGAAGACCAGAGCCCGGGCGATTGCTACGCGCTGCTGCTGCCCCCCGGACAGCTCGTGAATGCGCCGGCCACCAAAGCCGCCGAGCTTGACGAGGTCGAGATACCTTTCGACGCGCTCCGGAATGGTTCGTGCGTCTCGCCGGCGCATCTTCAGCGGAAAGGCGACGTTTTCGGCGGCCGTCATGTGGGGGAACAGCGCAAGCTTCTGGAAAACCATGCCGATGGAACGCTTGTGCGCAGGTACCGCACTCACCGCCTTGCCATTGATCACGATTTCACCGCTCGTTGGCGCCTGGAAGCCCGCGATCAACCGCAAAAGCGTCGTCTTTCCGGAACCGGAAGGACCGAGAATGGTCAGGAATTTTCCCGCGGGAAGGTCGAACGAAGCTGCTCTGACGGCATGAAAACCGTCATAGACCATGTTGACGTCCTTGACTGAGACAACGATCGCGCTGGAATTCCTGGCTGTATGCTGCATGGCGTCCTCTCACGATCGGCCTGGCGCCGATCAGCAATGCATGTTGCCTATACATCTACATACATTGCTGTCAATATTTTTTGTGCACCCGAATCGTATGCCTATTTTTTAATCTCGCATGCACTGCGTCAGTACATCAGATCGATGCGAGGTAGCCACCATCGACCGGGATGCAGTGTCCCGTCACGTAGATCGACGCGTCGCTCGCGAGAAAGACCACCGCGCCGGCGATGTCTTCCAGCATGCCAAACCGGCGTTGGGGAATTTTGGCAAGCATCGCCTGCTGCCATGCCGGATCCTCGTAAAATACATCGGTCATCGCCGTGCGGAAATAGCCAGGCGCGATCGCGTTCACCCGGATGCCGAGAGACGCCCATTCGGCGGCAAGTGCCTTGGTCATGCCCAGCAGTCCCGACTTGGAGGAACCGTAAGGCACGGCGGTCGGCACTCCCACATAGGAGGTGAGCGAGCAGAGATTGACGATCGCTCCCGCCCGGTCTTGCGCAGACATCTGGCGTGCAGCTGCCTGCGCACAGAAGAAAGCACCCTTGAGATTGGTGGAAACGATCTGGTCCCAGAGCGTTTCATCGACATCGATCGAGGGCCGGATTTCCTCATAGCCGGCATTATTGACGAGAATATCGAGACCACCGAGCACCTCACTCGCCTGTGCGATCACTGAGGCGCAAGCACCGGTATCCCGGACGTCCAACGAAAACGGCAACGCTGTTTTCCCGGCGCTGGCGATCCGCTGACAGGTTTCTTCGAGCGAGCGAGCATCGCGCGCGGTCACCGCCACGTCGGCGCCCGCGCTGGCTAGGGCTTCCGCAATAGCCTGGCCTATTCCGCGGCTTGCACCCGTCACGAGCGCCTTGCGGCCGGAAAGATCAAAGAGGGCAGCGACTTCCATTGCGACAACGACTCCCCGTCAAACCTGATGAACACGGCAACAACAGCACTTTTGAAACTAGATGTCTATACATATCTGTACAAATGGACGGGCGCCCCCTATGCTCGCTCTCAGCTGAAGTGGAGAGTGATGCGCATGCCGAAATCCGGGTCGCTGGTTCGTGCCGAAGTAAAAAGCCTTTCGCCCTACAATGCCGGCCTTACGGTCGCAGAGGTCAAGGAACGCTACAGTCCGGCGCGCATCGTCAAACTTGGATCGAACGAGAACCCACTTGGCCCCTCGCCCAGGATCGCGAGCTTGCTTGCAGACAACAGAGAACTTTTTCGCCTCTATCCTGACCCTGCCGGGCGTGAACTTTCGCAGGTGCTGGCGTCAGGTTTCGGCGTCGCCGACAGCCGCATCATCCTGGGCAATGGCTCGGAGGACCTGATCGCCGTCATCGCCCGAACGGTCCTTCGCCCAGATGATCGCGTCGTGACGCTCTATCCTTCCTTCCCGCTTCACGAAGACTATGCCACGCTGATGGGCGCCAAGGTTGAGCGCGTCGATCTTCGACAGGATTTGACCATCGATACGCAGGCTCTGCTTGCGGCCGTGGCCAAACCAGCGAGGATGGTGATCTTTTCCAACCCGTCGAACCCGGTCGGTAGCTGGCTCTCCTCGAGGGAACTCGCACAGGTCATCGAGGCGACCGACGACGCCACCCTGATCGTCGTTGACGAAGCCTATGCGGAATACGCGTTGGGGGACGATTATCCTTCCGCCGTTCCGCTCCTTGAAGCCTCAGGCAAACCGTGGGTCGTTTTGCGCACCTTCTCCAAGGCTTACGGTCTCGCCGGCCTTCGTATCGGCTACGGCATTGTGAGCAACGCAGAATTGCGCTCGTTCCTCGATCGTGCCCGCACCCCCTTCAACACCAATGCGATTGCGCAGGCGGCCGCTCTCCTCGTCTTTGGCGACGCCGCACATTTGCGCGAAACGGTTGCTCTGGCTTCAAACGAGCGCGTCCGCGTGAGGGATAAGCTGCTCGCTCAAGGACTGCGCGTCGCCCCCTCCAAAGGTAATTTCCTGTTCATCGACACGCGACAAAACGGAACCGCCATCGCCGAAAGGCTGTTGAAGCAGGGCGTGATCGTCAAGCCCTGGAAGCAACGGGGCTATGAAAGCTTCGTCCGCGTCAGTATCGGATTGGCCGAAGAAAACGACCTCTTCGTCGAGGCGCTGATCAGCGTCCTTGGGGATGAGAGCGCTGATGAGGGCGCGAATAGGCTGTAGCGGGTCGAGACGAACGGGAACTTGGGAAGTCGCCACAGATCCGCCGGACACTCGCTTCTGCGATCTTCGCGATCTCTTCGACCAGACCATCGACGCCGAAGCGTTGTCCCCGTCGATGAGGACGGCAAGGGAGGAAGACAGGGAGCTTCGAGCATCGAGCATCGAGCATCGAGGCCGTGGCGGGATGGCGCCATGAGCCGCCATTGCTATTTCATATTGCAATGCAGAAAAATTGCAGTATTACAAATTCACTCACCACGGACCCGGTGTAACTCCGGGTGGCTCTTCTGGCCGCCGATCCGCCAGACCACGCAAAACCTGCATGCCATTCAGTCGACCGCCTATCAGAGAGCGCGTTCGCCATGCTTTGCGAGAATTCTTCAAATGCAATTTTCTTCCATCCGTCGGGATTGGTCAGCCAATCCCATGCGCGAAATGCTCGCCGGAGCTGTCGCGACCTTTGCGCTGATCCCCGAGGTTATCGCGTTTTCCTTCGTCGCGGGCGTAGATCCTCAAGTCGGCCTGTTCGCATCCTTCATCATCGGTATCGTGATCGCGTTCACAGGCGGCCGTCCCGCAATGATATCGGCGGCTGCCGGGTCGGTTGCCCTCGTCGCGGCGCCCTTGGTCCATACATATGGGCTTGCTTATCTGTTTGCAGCCGGCTTGTTGGCGGGTGTGTTTCAGATCACGTTTGGACTTCTCCGTCTCGGTGTCCTGATGCGTTTCGTTTCGAAATCTGTGCGAACGGGCTTCGTCAACGCACTCGCAATTCTCATCTTCGCAGCCCAGCTACCGCACATAATCGGAGGTGACTGGCTTGCTTACGGTATGCTGGCGGCAGGGCTTGCGGTCATCTACCTTGTGCCTAGGATCACCACTGCCATACCGTCGCCCTTGATCTGCATTCTCGTTCTCACCGCTGCCTCGATTTCCTTGCAGCTTCCAGTGCTGACGATCGCCGATCTCGGCAAGCTACCAGAATCCCTTCCAGTCTTCGGCTGGCCCGCCGTTCCCCTTACACTGGAAACCCTGATGATCATCGCCGGACCGGCGCTTGCCATCGCCATGGTTGGGCTACTGGAATCCATGATGACGGCCAGCGTTGTTGACGATCTCACAGGCACCCCGAGCTCAAAAAACAGGGAGTGCACTGGTCTTGGCATCGCCAACACCGCCGCGAGCCTTTTTGGCGGGATCGCAGGCTGCGGTATGATCGGCCAGACCGTCAGCAACGTGAAATACGGCGGACGTGGCCGACTTTCCACTCTGTTCGCTGGTGCGTTCCTGCTCGTCCTCATGGTTCTTCTGAAGCCGTGGGTTTCTCAGGTTCCCGTCGCGGCACTCGTTGCCATCATGGTGATGGTCTCCATCGATACTTTCGATTGGTCGTCATTGAAGACCATGGTGGTCCACCCGAAGATGTCGAGCGCCGTCATGGTCGTGACCGTTATCGTCACGGTGTTCAGTTCCAATCTTGCTCTGGGGGTCACCGTAGGCGTTCTTCTGAGTGGCGTGTTCTTCAGCTTCAAGGTTGCCCGGCTTTTGCAGGTGGAAACCCAGATCAGTGTTGGCGAGGATCGGGCGACGTATCGGGTTTCGGGCCAGGTGTTCTTCGCCTCGGCCGATGTCTTCGTCGAGGCATTCGATATCGAAGGAGCAACAGGTATGACGGTACTGATCGATGTATCACGGGCTCATTTCTGGGACATTACCGCCGTTGCTGCGCTCGATAGGGTCGTTGAGCGCTTCAAGGCCCATGGCATTGTCGCAAAAGTTGAGGGCTTGAATGAAGCGAGTGCGACGCTGATCGGAAGCCTCGATGGCCCGATGAAGCTCAAAGAGGTCTGATTCAGATTCTCCAGCGTCAACAAGGGTTTTTCGTGAAGGGCCGCTCAGGACCGAGATTGTTGAACATCAGTTGGCCATCGGTTCGGCTGTACACTCGACGAAGGAGCGTTTCGAGCAAGCTGAACCTGCCGACAGCTCTGGGGGTTGATCGAATGATACTCGGCCCCACGCGGCCCAATGCTCATTGACCCCGGGCTGAGCGGCCAAACGCGGTTCACCTGTGGTTCATGGCACGCGGACTATTCTATGCAAAGCCGACCATCTCAGCGTTACAGTCGCGCATCCTAGGGAGAGTGGGATGAAGAAACCGACCGATTTGAAGCCGATTACGCTGTTGCTGCTCGAGGACGAGCCCTTCATCGCGTTAGACGTCGAGGAAGTTCTGAACGGTGCAGGCCTAAGCGACATCCATACCGTATCAACTTGCAGGGACGCCGAAAGTTGGCTTCTTGAAGCAACACCTCATGTTGCCGTTATCGACCCGCGATTGAACGACGGGATTTGCGTTGCGGCGGTAAGGCATCTCGTCGCCCGTGGCGTTCCATTTGTCGTATACTCGGGTGAATCAGGGTCTCTCATCGACGAGGAGCCAGCTTTCGGGCGCGGTCTCTGGCTCACAAAACCGTGCGGCCCGGATGAATTAATTTCGGCCGTGGGCCGCGCAGTGTCCATGCCGCAATCGACAGGCGCGCTAGCACCCACTCCTTCTAGGGGCGTCTGATACACTCCTCGCAGATGCCGTACTCCATTGCCTCCTGCTCGGACGGCTCCACCTGTTTTCGGCAGCATGAGCAGGTCACAGGCAAGCGCGATCGGGAGCATCTCGGCGGCGGGATGATCTCGATCTTGAGGGTGTACTCTCTCAACTCCTTCCGGTTTTCCATCTGGGTTTACTCCTCATCTGCGTCTTGCAGAGATGGGGACGCGAAGTGGTTAGTTCCAGTTGACAGGGCGCGCGAAGCGTTCAGATCGATCGAAAACAATCGTATGACTGCGCAAACGCATGTCTTCGGCGGGGTGAGCGACGTGTCTTCGAAGTCAAGCGCTTCCGTCGACCACCGAGGTGTAACGTCGTAGACGGCGTCTGCAAAGACGAACTCATGATCGAAGATCGAAATCTTCGCTTCGTTTTCGGGCAGATATTCCTCGTTCAGTTGGACAATCTCAGGTGTCACACTTACTTCAAGCATCTGGTGCCCGGACGTTGCGCATTCCTCGGCCTGCGTGATCAGGAAAACCGGCGCCTTCCCCGCGGCGACAACCGAGATCGCCCTTGTAGTATGACGCGCGCGCATCGCACGTCCACGAGTTCTGCCCGGCCTTGATCAAAGCTGAGCATCGGGCGGGAAGACTGCCGCCAGGAATTCGGCACCTGGAGATGCGGTTGTCTTGTTTCCCCGCTTTCGCGGTCGCGCTTTCTTTTCGCGCATCAACTTGCGCTGAGAGCAGACTGGTTGCGACCGAGGTGGCAGCGCAAGCTAGTCCTGCTTGATGCGAAGCCCTTCGAGAAATGTCCGGAACGTCTCGACCACTCGCTTAGACGTTGCTTGCGGGTTCGCCGAATTGGCAATCCACTGTGCGGCGCTGCTGCTCGCCGCATTGACCAGGCGGGCGCCAGCTTCTGGATCAATGTCGACGATAGTGCCCTCGTCCCGGAGGCTGCCCAGGCTTCGCGCGACCGCGGCGATGCAGCCGTTGGCACTTGGCCATCCGGAAGGGTCGCCAAGGACGGCAGGCCCGTCACGAAACATTATACGCTGAATCTCCGGTTCGAGCGCCATCTGGACGTAACCGACATTCTCGTCGATGAAGCCCTGCCACCGCGTCGGCGCCTTGGATGAGATCGCGCAAAGACGTGCTGCCATTTCCGCATCGATTTCGCTTATGACTGCCTCCAACAACCCCTTCTTGTCGCCGAAGTGGTGATAGAGCGCGCCGCGCGTGAGGCCGGCTGATGCCGTGAAGTCGTCCATTGACGCCTCGGCATAGCCAACGGTCCCATAAGCCTTGCGGCCCGCCGCCAGCAGTTTCGCCCGCGTCTCCGCAATCATCTCACTGCGCGGCTTGCGCATCATGTTCTCCACTTTTGCATACGTCGCGTATACTAATTGACATACGTGGCGTATGCAATTATTCATTGGCATACGCCGCGTATGTGCATGGCGGAGACGTCCAATCAAGGAACAGTCCGATGTCCAATCCGTACAGTGAAATCTTTCGGGCGCCAGGTGCCAAAGGCTTTTCGGCTGCCGGCTTCTTCGCCCGCCTGCCCATTGCAATGGCCCCCATCGGGATCGTCGCCATGCTTTCTCAGACCCGTGGGGAGTATTGGCTTGCCGGTGCCGTTTCGGCGACGTTCGCGCTGACCAACGCTTTCGTCTCGCCACAAATATCGCGCCTCGTTGACCGGCGCGGTCAACGGGCCGTTGTCGGGCCAACCACGCTCCTGTCTGTGATCGCATTTATCGCTCTCATCGCCGCCGCAAACCATGGCTGGCCTGACTGGGCGCTGTTCGCCTCCGCCGTCCTGGCGGCGGCCATGCCCAGCATGCCGGCGATGGTGCGCGCTCGCTGGACGGAAATCTTCCGCGACCGGCCAGAGTTGAATACAGCCTTTGCGTTCGAATCTGCGGCCGACGAGCTCGTCTACATCGCGGGTGCTTCGCTTTCCGTCGGCCTCGCCGTCTCGCTCTTTCCGGAAGCAGGGATGGTCATCAGTACAGCCTTCCTGGCTCTTGGAACGATCGCCTTTCTCCTGCAGCGGTCGACGGAACCCGCGGTCCACGCCTCTGCATCAAATATTCCGCAACGCTCTGCGATCTGGTTGCGTCCGGTTCAGATCATCACAATGGCCCTGATCTTCGTAGGCTCGACTTTTGCCACGGCTGAAGTGAGTGCTGTCGCAATCACCAAAGAGCTCGGGCAGCCGAGCGCCGCCAGCCTCGTCATCGGCGTCTATGCAGTCGGCTCATTCGTCGTCGGCTTGATCCTTGGGGCGCTCAACCCCAAAATGCCACTCCCGCGCCAGCTGCTCGTCGCCGTCAGCGTCCTCGCTCTAACGTCCCTCCCGCTTCTCATCGCCGGTACATCGGTTCCCTTGCTCGCTTTCGCCATCTTCGTCAGCGGCGTCGCAATCTCGCCGACCTTTATCACCGCCTTCAGCCTGATCGAGCGGCGCGTACCGGAATCTATGCTGACGGAAGGTGTTACCTGGGTCATGACCGGGATCGGCATCGGGATGGCGCTCGGCGCTTTTGTTTCTGGTTGGGTGGTCGACAGTTTCGGCGCCACCAACGGCTTCTGGGTATCTGTAGCAGCCAGCCTGATGACCGTCGTAATCGTGACCCTTGGACAGAGCAGCCTCTCGGGCAAGCGATCTCCCTCGGATGTTGTCGGCGTCGCGCGACCGGCGGAATGAAAGCCCCGGCTGTCCGCAGCCGTCCCCTCCTCCATCGTCCGGCGCGCCTCATCGGTGCGCGTCGGCCATGCAAGCGAAGACGCCGGGCGGACGAACCTCCGGAGGGCTGCTGAGCATCTATGCCCCCGGAGCCGACGTAAGCCGGCTTCGAAGGACGACCTTGGCATCTCGATGAAGTTGCCGAGCGCATCAATGACCGGAAATGCTCGCTGTGGCGCCGTCAACCAGGATGGCTTGTTCTTTGTTCTCGACGCGGTCGTTCAAACGTCGCTATACCAAAGCCGCCAGAAGACTGCTCACACCACTGCCGAAGAAACGCGCAGGACTTTGAACTCCTTGTACTGCCCCCTAAGCGTCGGCTTGGTAGGCTTTGACAAAGGAGGGCGTTATATTGGTCGTGACGCTCAATGTCTCGGACGGGTTCAGCACTTTCATCCCGTGCGCCCGGGGTCCCTCGGGCAGATTGAATGCATCGACGGGATGGGTGACGGGCTCGAAGCAGAAGAAATCGGCTGTCGCGGAGGGGGAGAAAACGACATATTGATCGAGCTCTTCACTGGCATCGATCTCCGCGGCAAGGCCGCGCGCAGGCCACTCGATCCGGGCGGTCCTGTTCCAGCCGCTGAACCAGTTGTTGATCCAGCGCTCCGGCAAATGGCAGCGCGCGTTGAAGTCCATATCCGCGTGGTTTGATACAGGCTCGAACACATCCGGGAGGTGATCGACCTCCTCCAGCCAGATGCCGTCTGCGGAAGCCGTCAGAAACGTCTCGGTGTCTCGCACGAACCACGGGTGAAAACCGGCGCCGAAAGGCAGACGGATACGCGCGCGGTTGCTGATTGCAAGCTCCATCGCCAGCGCCAGGCCGTCCAATCGATACGTCATGACTGCATCATAGCGAAACGGGCCGGGGCCGTTTGCCGAAAGCGACAGGGTGACACGGTCATCTGCCTGTTCATCGACGGTCCAGCCTGCGGAGAAACCGCTGCCGTGGATCGGATATTTCTCCGTTTCGATGTTGCGGGCGATCGGGTGGAACGTTCCGTCGAACGTGAAGCCGCCGCCCGAAACCCGCCCGGAAAAAGGAACCAGCAGGATGTTGGACAGATGGAAGGGATGCTGCGTTGCCGGATCGGCGGTCCGCAGGATCGGTTGCCACGCCGCGCCGTCAAAGACGTCATAACAGCTGAGGCCCGCGCCGAGGTCGGAGCGGATGGTGATCCGCGCCTTGCCATTGGAAAGGCTGATCGCCGCCATCACCAGCCGCCGTCGATGGCGATGTTCTGGCCGGAAATCATGTCGGATGCCGGTGAGACGAGGAAATGCACGAGATCGGCGACGTGGGCCGGTTGGATACGCGCTTTCAACGACTGGCTTTCGATGATCCAGTCATTGTATTGCTGCAGCCGGTCGGCGAAGACGCGCTCCTCAGCCTCGGAAACGACGGCACCCGGCGAGACGGCATTGACGCGGATGCCATGCGGTCCGAGTTCTCGCGCCAATGCCTTTGTCAAACCGAGCATCGCCCCTTTCGAGGCGACATAAGGCACATAACCATCCCAGCGCCCGTTGAGCGTGAGCGAGCAGAAGTTGACGATCTTGCCATAGCCCTTCTCTTTCATCGCCGGTGCCACAGCGCGGGTCAGCGCGAAGGCTGCGGAAGAATTGACCCGAACCTGGTCCTCGTATTCCTCCAGCGAGAATTCTTCGAACGGCTTGTTGATGATCAGCGCGGCATTGTTGATCAGGATATCGATGCCGCCGGTGGTCGCCGACAGCTCAGCCACCCGCTTTTCGGCGGATGCGAGCTTGTTCAGGTCCTCGCCGACATAGATTGCCCTGACGCCATGGATGGCGGCGATCTGTGCTGCGAAGGCTTCCCCACTCTCGGCACCCGGCCGATCGAGCAGCAGCAGCGTCGTGCCGCTGCGGGCAAGACGGTCGGCCTGGGCGCGGCCGAGGGTCCCCAAAGCGCCGGTCAACAGTACGGTTTTCCCAGACAGGTCGGTCATATCTACCTCACAGAAGTTCGTGGACTTCATCGATCGACGTTGCCGCGGTCGGCCGGTCAAACACGATCTCGCCGCGCGCCATGGCAACAATGCGGTCGCAGGATTGGAATACGTGCTGCATATTGTGCGAGATGAAGATGCCGGTGAGACCCTGTGCCTTCAGGCCGCGCACGAAGCCGATCACCTTGTTGGTCTCCTTGACCGAAAGATGGTTGGTCGGTTCGTCGAGGATCAGCACCTTCGACTTGAAATGCATGGCACGGGCAATCGCGACGCCCTGCCGCTGCCCGCCAGAAAGCTCGCCGACCAAGGCGTCCGGTGAACGCAGATGCAGATCGACATCGGCGATGGCCTGGACGCTTTCATCACGCATACGCTTCTGGTCCATGATGCCGAAGCCGCCGATAGACCATTTTATCGGCTCGCGGCCGATAAAAAGATTGCGGGCGATCGACATGGTCGGGACCATGGAATTGTACTGGTAGATGGTCTCAAGCCCGTGGCGCATGGCCTCTTTCGGATTGCGGATCTCGACCTTCTTTCCCTCGATGAGGATGTCGCCCGAATCCTGATGATGGACGCCCGAGAGGATCTTGATCAACGTCGACTTGCCGGCGCCGTTGTCGCCGACGAGGCCAACCGATTCTCCGGGGTTGATCGTCAGGTTGATGTTCTTCAGGGCGTGGACACCGCTGTACCATTTCTGCAGGTTGCGGCATTCAATGATCGGGACTGTCACTTGTGCGCCTCCACCTTGATCTTGCGGGACATCTTGCCCATCCAGGCATTGGCAATGACGGCGAACATGGTGAGCAAGCCAATTGCGAACTTGAACCAGTTGGCATCGACGCGCGACAGAACAAGGCCGTTGTCGATGGTGCGGATCAAGAGGGTGCCGATGACCGCGCCAAACACGGTACCTATACCGCCCGCAAGCGACGTACCGCCGATGACCGCTGCGGCAACGGCCTGAAGCTCCAGTCCCTCCCCGATTGAGGGAAGCGGCGAACCGAGACGCAGCACCTGCAACAGGCCGGCAAAGCCCGCGAGGACCGAGCACAGCATGAAGCAGATGATCTTGACGCGTTTGACTGGGATACCCATCGACGCCGCCGCTTCGTTGAAACCGCCGGTGGCGCGGATCCAGTTGCCGAAATTCGTCAGCGACAGCAGGCCGGCGGCAAGCACCGCAATTGCCAGGAACCAGATGAAGGACATGCGGACAATGGCACCCTGCCAAATATAGTCGGTGAACAGCCAGGTCGGCAGATCATCGGGAAGCAAGGGCGGGAATCCGCCGGAAATGACGATGGTCAGCGAGCGGGCAATGAAGAGCATGCCGAGCGTTGTGATAAAACTCGGAATGGTGAACTGCAGGGTGATGTAGCCGTTGATAAAGCCGATCAGGGCGCACAGAAGCAAACCCATGAGCACTGCTGCGGTAAACGGTACACCGGACGTGAGGGCAACCGCCATCGTCATCGGCATCAGCGCGAAAACCGAGCCGACCGAAAGATCGAACTCGCCGCAAATCATCAGGATGGTAACGCCAATTGCAACCAGCGCCATTTCGGGCAACAGGCCCATGATGCCGCGGACGTTCTCGAATGACAGAAGGATGCCGTTCGATTTGACCTGGAAGATAGCCATCAGGATAATCAGAAGGGCGAGGCCGGCGAGTTCCGGCTTGTCCAGATAGATTTTCAAAAACCGCTTCATGGGCTGCTACTCATCGTTCAGCGACTTGTCTCCGGGGAGACAAGTCGCTGGTTTCAAAAGACAATCGGAAATCAGCGCAGACCCTTCTTCGCCATGTCTAGAATAGTCGGCACGTCCTTGGCCGTGACAATGCCCTGCCCGGTGTCGATGTCGGACGGCGTCAGGCCGGCGGTCTTGTAGAGGTAGGTTTCCATGACCGGCATGAACCCTTGCATGTAAGGCTGTTGGTCGACCTGCACCTGCACATAACCGGCTTGCATCTGCTGGAGCACTTCCGGCACAAGGTCAAAGCCGCCGAGGAGGACTTTACCCGGCTCGATCCCGCGGTCCTTCAGCACCTTGGCAACACCGGCATGCCAGTAACCGGTGTCGAAATAGGCCGTGGTGTTGGGGTTGGCGTTCAGATAGGAACCGATGCGGTCCGCCGTCAAGGCAAGGTCCGTCGCTGCATCGATACGCGTGATGTTGATTTCCCGATCCTTATGTTCGGCCTTGTATTCCTCAAGGAATTTCGTCACGCCACCGGCGCGCTGCTCAGACCAGGTCTGACCCGGAGCATTGACGCCGACGAGCAGGTTCAGCGGCCCTTCCTTCGGGAAGTTCTCCGACTGTGCCTTTGCGAGCGAATAGCCCGCGGCGGTAAAGCCCTGACCGATGAAGGCCTTGCGCGCATTGCCCTTGGCACCTTCGCTGTCATCGACATTGACCGCCAGCACCAGAATACCGGCATCGACCGCCTCCTGGATGACAGCGTCATAGGCCTTGTTGTCGACGATCGCGACGAAAATCGCATCCGGCTTGGAAGCGATCGCCGCCTGCAGATTGGCGACTGCCTGCTCGACGGAGCCCTCCGTCTGGGTAAGTATCAATTGGCAATTGGCTCCAACCTTTTCACAGGCATCGTCATAACCCTTCTTGACCGACTGCCAGAAGGTGTTGGAGGCCGACGAATGGCTGATGAACGCGATGTTGAGGCCCTCGGCGCTTGCGCCGGACGCCATCATTGTCAGCCCGAGGGCTGTGCCTGCTATCAATTTCCGGATCATGATGTTTCTCCTCCCGTTGTGACATCAAACTGGTTTGCTGGCGCCGATCACTCCGGCGCATCGAAAAATTCGGCCCGTGACCGGGCAATCTCCGGCAGCGATTTCAAGATTTCGCGCAGGTGCGTGCGCACGGCATCCTCGGCTTGCGCGACGTCGCCGGCTGCGATGGCATCGACGATCCGCTCGTGCTGTTCGATCAGACGGCCGATTTGCATGTCATCGACGCTGAGGAACCGGACGCGGTCCATCTGCGCCTTGACGCTTTCGATGACGCTCCAGGCGTAGGCCTTGCCGGCGGTGTTGGCGAGCGTATGATGAAACAGTTCATCGAGCCGCAGAAACGCGGCACGATCGTTCTGCCGCACCTGTTTTTGCCGGCTGATCTGGCTGCGCAGTTCTGTGATGGTCCCAGCCGCATGATCTGCGGCAACGTGACGGACAATGTCGGCTTCGATTGCTTCGCGAACAAAGCGGACATCCATGACCGAGGCCGTGGAAATCTTGGTGACATAGGTGCCGCGCTGCGGAAGGACCTGAACGAGACCTTCTTCCGACAGTTTGATGAAAGCCTCGCGAACCGGCTGACGGCTGATCGACAGGGTCTTGGCGATCTCCGATTCGGAAATCCGCTCTCCCGGTAACAGCTCGGCCTGGATGATCTGCTCCCGCAAAATGCGATAAACTTGGGGCCCAACGGCTTCTGTCGCCGACAGAACCCGAAGCGGCTTTGCGTTGTCCATCCTCAGCCCTCCCCTTCGTTCAATCTGCTTCAAAAGCTACTAGCATACTACCATACAAGTCAAGAGCACCAATGCTGCCCTCAGGCGTCAGGCTTCGATACCCGGCGGCTGACGGTGAATTTGCGATCGAGATCGGGTGCAAGATCAACACCATGGCCGGGACCGGGCGGGACGGTGATCATCCCGTTCGTCACGGTTGGAAGCTGGTTGGTGAGATCGGCGTACCAGGTCTTGTAATAGGCCCGCACGCTCTCCTGAACGAGCGCGTTGGGCACGTTCAGCGACAGATGGGTCGAGGCGGAAAGCACCACGGGTCCGGTGCAGTCATGCGGAGCCACGGGCAAATGCCAGGCCTCGGCCATCGTGGCGATCTTTTTCGCCTCCGATATGCCGCCGCACCACGACAGATCGAGCATGACGACACCGGCGGAATCCGTTTCCAGGAGATCACGGAAGGCCCAGCGTGTGGCGAGCGTCTCCGACGCGCACAGCGGCGCCCGGCTGGCGGCAGCATAGCGCTTCAGGCTCGAGAGCGAATCCATCTTGATCGGATCCTCGTGCCAGAACGTTGAATAGGGTTCGAGCGCTCGGGCAATTTGAATGGCCGGCATCAATTGCCACATGGAATGAAATTCGACCATGATGTCGATGCGATCGCCTACGCGCTTGCGGATCTTCTCGAAAGGTTCGAGCGCCTGGCGCAAGTCCGGGCCGGAAATGTACTGCCCGCCGGATTTCTCTGCCGCGATATCGAACGGCCAGATTTTCATGGCAGTGATGCCCTCGGCAAGAAGGTCCTCGGCAAGCTCGTCAGCCCGCTCCAGAAACCCGTTGAGATCGTCATAGTCCTTTCGTGGACCGCCGATGCCGTAATTTGCGGTCTGCTGTCCCTTGGCGTCGCGCATATAGGTGTTGCCGGCGCAGGTGTTGTAGGTACGGATCTCGCGGCGCGAAAAGCCGCCGAGCAGTTGGGCGATGGGCAGGTTGGTGGACTTGCCGAACAGATCCCAAAGGCCGATATCAACGGCCGAATTCCCGCGCATCTCAGCGCCGGTCGAGCGGAAGCCGAGATAACCGGTCAGGTCCTTGGAAATCCGGTCGATTTCCAGTGGATCACGGCCCAGAAGTTTCGGGGCAACAACCTCGTGGATGTAGGCCTCGACCGTCTGAGCCATGAAGAATGTTTCGCCGAGACCCACAAGCCCCTCGTCGGTGTGGATCCGGACCCAGAGGATGTTTGGGAATTCGTGGACGCGGACGGTTTCAAATGCCGTAATTTTCATTGATCAATACACCCCGGCCGCCAGAAGCGCCTTCACCGTCAAATCAAAATGGTCAACCATGGCCTGCTCGCCCTTTGCCGGATCACCGTTTGCGATCGCCTGGGCGATGATCATGTGTCCGTCGATACTTTCCTGCCGCGTTTCGTTGCTGCCGCGGCTCGCCCACCCGATCGGCCAGGTGTGGCGCGTCAAGAGGTGGAAGGACCCCACGAGTAGGGCAAACATCGGATTACGCGATGCGATGCCGATCGCCTCGTGGAAGGCGATGTCATGCTCCATCACCTTTTGCGGATCGGCGAAGTCGCGCTGCATCGCATCGACAAGGCCGATGATCTCCGCCGCCTCCTTGTCGGTGCGCCGCAGCGCTGCGAGCGCCACCGTCCTGCGCTCGATCGTGCGGCGAACGTCGAAAATCTGCTGGATCGTCGCCTGGTCGGTGTGAACGGCATGGTCTGTGATCATTGCCAGCACATCCGCTTTCGGCGCGGCCACCCGCGCCCGGCGGCCATTGCCGATATCGATCAGGGTCAGCGCCGCCAGCGATCGGTAGGCTTCGCGGACAATGGTGCGGGAGACGCCGGTCTGCTCGGCAAACGCCCCCTCGCTTGGCAGCTCATCGCCGACCTGCAGGCCGTGCTCGCGAATATAGAGCTTCACGGCATTCATCACGCCGCCCAGAAGCCCCTCGCCTGCCGATTTATCGAGCGACCCGTCACCAGCACCAGGCATCAAATCTATCAAGCTTAACTCCTACCTATCATATAGGTTTGGCATATCCTTGATTTATGATGAGGCTCGGCTATTGTCAACCGCAATTATTCGACGCCTTGGGAGGGGTCATGCAGACGAGTATTCAGTTCGCCGCACAGGATATTGTCGGTGAAAGCATTATCTGGGCAGCGCAGGAACAGGCGTTGTATTGGGTCGATATCGGCGGAAGGCGCATTCACCGGCTGGAACCGGAAAGCAGTCAGCACGACGCGTGGCCAGCCCCCGATTTTCCGACGTCGATCGGCCTGCGGGCAAAGGGTGGCTTTATTGTCGGCCTCTCCAGGGAGGTCTGCTTCTGGCGTCCGGGCGGCGCCTTCGAGCCCTTCGTCATTCCCGAGCCCGATTTGCCCGACAACAGGCTGAACGAGGGACGCGTTGCCCCTGACGGATCCTTCTGGGTCTCCACCATGGAGAACAATCTCCATCCCGACGGCTCACCACGCGACATGACCGGCAAGTCCGGCGCGATCTATCGTATCGATGCGCACGGCACGGTGATGCAGCTCACTCCGCGCGAATACGGGATCACCAACACCATGGGCTGGACGACAGACAACCGCTTCCTCTTCGCCGACACACTGGAGAACGAGATCTATTCCTTTGGCTACGATCCGCAGGCAAAGCGCCTTTCCGATCGCCGGACGATGGTCAAAGCGTTCGGGCGAGGGCTACCTGATGGTTCCTGCATGGATGCTGATGATACGCTCTGGAATTGCCGTGTCGTTGGCGGCGCCTCGGTTGCCCGCTTTACATCACAAGGCGAACTGCTCGCCCTTATCGAGCTTCCCGTTTCCTGGCCGACGAGTTGCACCTTTGGCGGGCCTGATCTGACGACACTCTACGTGACCTCAGCGCGCTTTACCATGACGCCGCATCATCTGGCCGCCCACCCGGCGGAAGGCAGTCTTATTGCGGTCGCCGACGCCGGGCTCGGCATTCCCGAGCCGAAATTCGCTGGTTGACGAAAATGCCGAAAGTCGATTGACTTACTAGTATGGTAGAATGTTAGTTAGGGGGATGTCCATGGCGGGGAGCGGTTCAATGGAGTTTTCGGGCAAGAGCATCGTCGTCACCGGCGGTAGTCTCGGCATGGGCCGGGCATGTTCCGTGCGTTTTGCCGAAGGCGGCGGCAAGGTTCTGGTGGTCTCGAATGATGCCGCATCGGTTGCCGAGACCGTAGCTGCAATCGGGGCAAATGCCTTTGGACTTGTGGGTGACGTTCGCTCGGCCGCTGATATGGAACGGGCTGTTTCAGAAGCCGTCGCACGGCATGGAGGCCTCGACATTCTCGCGTGCTGCGCCGGCATCCAGCGTTACGGCACGGTGGTTGATACGCCGGAGGATGTCTGGGATGATGTCTTCGACGTCAATCTCAAGGGCATCTATCTCGCCTCCCGCTTTGCCATACCGGAGATGAAAAAGCGTGGTGGCGGTGCGATCGTCGCTATCTCATCCGTTCAGGCCTTTGCGTCGCAGGCCGGAGTAGCGGCCTACACCGCCAGCAAGGGTGCGATCAATGCGCTGGTTCGGGCCATGGCCCTCGACCATGCGGCCGACAATATTACCGTCAACGCCGTTTGCCCCGCCTCGGTCGATACGCCGATGCTCCGCTGGGCGGCAGACCAGTGGAAGGGCGATCGCAGCCAGGACGAGATGATTGCGCTCTGGGGCAAAGGTCACCCGCTCGGGCGTGTCGGCAAGGCCTCCGAGATTGCCGACCTCGTCGCCTTCCTGGCCAGCGACCAGGCGCGATTTATCACTGGCGCAGATATCAAGATCGACGGCGGCACGATGGCCAAGCTTGGAATCGTGCTTCCCGAATGAGCATTCTCAAAGGAGACCAGACATGAAGCGGCCTATCATCACCGATATTCGCGCCACCACCGTAACGGTGCCGCTCGAAGCGCCGCTTCGCCATTCCAACGGTGCCCATTGGGGCCGTTTCGTGCGCACCATTGTCGAGGTCGAGACGGATGTCGGCATCATCGGCCTTGGCGAGATGGGCGGCGGGGGCGAGAGCGCCGAGGCCGCTTTCGCCGCTCTCAAATCCTACCTTGTCGGCCATGATCCGTTCGAGCTGGAGCAGCTACGCTTCAAGATCTGCAACCCGACGGCCAGCCTCTATAACAATCGCACCCAGATGCACGCGGCCATTGAATTCGCCTGTATCGATATCATCGGTAAGTTTCTTGGTATTCCAGCCTACGACATCTTGGGCGGCAAGATGCGCGACGAGATCGGCTTCGCCAGCTACCTTTTCTTCCGGCTGCCGAACAAGGCCACGGGCGCCGGCGAAATTCGCACGGCCGATCAACTGATCGAACAGGCATTGAGCCTGAAGAAGACGCACGGTTTTACCGCGCACAAATTGAAGAGCGGGGTGTTTCCGCCCGACTACGAGCTGGAAGTCTATCGTGCGCTCGCCAAGGCGGTCGGCACCGACAGTGTGCGCTACGATCCGAACGCCGCTTTCACCGTCGAGGAAGCGATCCGCTTTGCCAAGGGCATCGAAGACCTCAACAACGACTATTTCGAAGATCCGACATGGGGGCTCAACGGCATGCGGCGGGTGCGCGAAAATACCCATATGCCGCTTGCGACCAATACAGTCGTCGTCAATTTCGAGCAGCTCGCGACCAATGTCTTGAGCCCTTCCTGCGACGTGATCTTGCTCGATACGACCTTCTGGGGCGGCATCCGGGCGTGCGTCAAGGCGGCGGCGGTCTGCGAGACGTTCCAGCTCGGTATCGCCGTTCATTCCTCCGGCGAACTCGGCATCCAGCTTGCGACAATGCTTCATCTCGGTGCTGTGCTTCCAAACCTCGTCTTCACAGCGGATGCGCACTATCACCAGCTTGTCGATGACATCATCGTCGGCGGGCCGATGAAATATGTGAATGGCAAGATCGCTGTTCCCACAGGGCCTGGCCTCGGCGTCGAGCTCGACCGTGAGAAACTCGGGACCTATGCGGAACTCTACAAATCGCTCGGCGGCTATCTCTATGACCGAGACCCGGCCCGGCCGGGCTGGTTTTCGACTGTACCGAATACCCGCTGGGCAAACCCGACAGATTCGCGTCTGGTCGAATATTAGAGTGAGATGGTAGCCTCGCCTCAAGCGACTGAGGTCAGAAGCAACAGCCCAACACCGAATGCAGCACGACGGCAGGCAGCAGAAATTTACCGACCAGGACGCCTTGAACGAACACCACCGCCAGGTAGATGGCCGCCAGGACATTGTAGGTCAGCATGCCCGCAAGAGCCGGGCCTCTTCCCGAGATCTCCCTTCCCGACCATGCCATGACACCCAGGGGAAACAAGGCGATACCCGCAACCGGGGCGACAGCCAGGCCAGCGCCCGACAGCGCCTCCCCCAGCTGCGCCAGCCGGAAATCCACATTCCAAGGCGTGTGCTCAAGGGTGAATCACATCTTTGTGCGCCGAACGTCTGCCGTCGATAACGTCCGGCCGCCCGCCACGCCGAGCCGGAGGACACGTCCACCAGTCACGTCGGGCTCAGATGCGCGAATCGAGCCTGAAGTGACGGGCAATGCGGCCTGGAAGAACGAGTCCTACCAGTTCATACAGTAACCTACATTGCGTCCGCGGGGTTCTGGATCATCATGCATGGTCCGTAGGGCATCGATGTCGAAGCGCGACGGCCGTCTTGGGGGTGGGATGGATGATATACGATACCGGGCTTGTAAAACAGGCATTTCCAGCGAGCGCCAAGGTGATCGACGAGCTCGCCCGCGAAAACGAAAGCTTCCATGAACTTTGCCATGATTTCTCGTTGGCAAGTGTCCTGATGCAGGATTGGGAGCGCTCGTCGGCACCCGAACGCGACGAGCGGTACGCCGAGATCACGGAACTCGTCAACTCCCTCAGCAAGGAGATTGAGGCAGTCTTGGCGGCATCCAAGATTGCGCAGTTTCCCGGTCGGCGCTAACTTCGGGGACCGGCGTTCGGATCCCCGCCTGCCAGACGAGGCTACTTCTTCTCGTTCAAGTAAATGGTCTTCCAGTCGTCCTTCATGCTGACGACCGTCCATCCCTGCGCCTGCGCCTCGTCGAGGCCCTTGTCGAGCTGAACGCAGCCTCCAGGCAGCTCGCCGTGCAGTTCAACAGGATCCGGCCAATACCCGTGCCAAGCAGGCTCTGATGACTGCGTTGTACTTCAGCAATTAGGTCCCGGAAGACCTTGATGTCGGCGAAAAGGCGCTAGCAACGAATCCGAACGACACGGAGCTGCTCGGAGAGTTTGGGAGCCGTGTCGCGATGAGCGGGCAATGGCAACGCGGAGCAGAGATTCTGGATCGGGCGCTGGCCCTCGATCCCGGTGGGGCGGGCTTCTATCACGGAATGCGGGCCCTTGCTGCCTACATGCTCCACGACACCCAGACCGCGATCATCGAGATCAAAGTGTCGGATTTGCAGAAGTTTCCGCTCTACCGTGCAGTCGCCGCGGTCATCTATGCCGACGCCGGCATGGTCGAAGACGCCCGCCGCGAGGCGGCGCTGTTCAACGAGATGCGTCCCGATTTCATTCCAAATGTCGTCGCCGAGCTCAAGGGGCGCAATTTTCGACCTGCAGATCGCCCTCGGATGATTGCGGATCTTCGAAAGGCGGGATTGCCTGCCGTCGACGAGGTGCAGTCCACCATGCTGCTTCCGACGGATTCCTCGACCACTCTTCAGCCTCGATAGGAGGCCGCTGGGACATGATTTCCACCGAATGTACCCGATGTTTCGGGACTTTGTATGAGGGCAATAGTGGCGGGCGTTAGTATTTTTGGGTGGGCATCGGCTCCAATGAGCCGGATAGGTTGGGTTGTCGTAAGTGGAGTGATGATAACGCTTTCCGGATGTGGGGGCCATCCAAAGGGTGTGCTGATACCTGTCGCGGAAACGTCCCCTAAGGCGGCCAAGGTTGACATGCTGATCACGACGACCCGGAACCGCTCGACCATTCCAGGGGAGATGTTCAACGGCGAACGTGCACTGGCCCCGGCATTCGCCGATATGACCGTGTCCATCCCCCCAAGCAGCGTCCGCAAGGAGGGCGAGGTCGCCTGGCCGAAACGGCTTCCCTCCAATCCCGCCACCGACTTCGCGACGTTGAAGGCGGACAATATCGATGTCAAGCCAAACGCTGGTTGAGCGCGACTGTCAGGAAGAGTCCTGACCGGAGCGTCCTTGTGTTCATTCACGGTTTCAATAACCGTTTCGAGGACTCGGTCTACCGCTTCGCGCAGATCGTTCACGATTCCGGCGTCCACAGCGCGCCCATACTCGTGACGTGGCCATCGCGCGGCAGCCTGCTTGCCTATGGCTATGATCGTGAGAGCACGAACTTTACCCGCAACGCGCTGGAAACGCTGTTTCAGTTTCTCGCGAAGGACTCCGACGTCAAGGAGGTGTCCATCCTCGCGCATTCGATGGGTAATTGGCTGGCGCTTGAATCCTTGCGTCAGATGGCGATCCGCAACGGCCGCCTGCCCGAGAAATTCAAGAACGTCATGCTGGCGGCACCCGACGTCGACGTCGATGTGTTCCGACAACAGATCGAATCCACCTACGACTGGGAAACGCAGGACTGGTCCGTACCGATCAACTTCACGGTTGCGAAGCTAATCACGATCAACAAGCAGCCGATCAGCCTGACGGCGGGCATCCGATATTGGGCCGATGCGCCGGACAACGGCCCAAATGGACTGGGCTTCCGGGTGGCGCTGACATTTCTGTTTCCAAAATGACGATCCCGCTACGCACACCCGAAGCCAAGTGAGAGCTTGAACAAAGCCGGGAAAAGCGGAATGAAAATCCTCACGGCGACTGCCACCGTGCATGTGACACTATCTATCCTTAGCGCGGCGAGGAAAGCACACGCGGCATGAAAGTCGCCGCGCGCCTCGCGAGGATGAAGGTGAGCTCTCCTGCACGCTTCCTGCTTCCAGCTAACCGGGCTTTCTCACCTTCTCGAGCGCTGTCCGCAACTCATCGAGCCCGTGCGGCTTCGATAACAGCGCCGTTCGGGAATCGTCTTGCAGTGCAGGACCGCGGTCCATCCCAGTCGCAAAAATGATGCCAATCTGAGGCCAGCGGCCGCGAACCTCACGGCAGAAGGCTTCTCCCGACATGCCCGGTAGCCCGAGATCGGACACGACGATATCGACCACCCCCTGTTCCAACAGCGCCAGCCCTTCCTCAGCGGACCCCGCTTCCATCACATTGCAATCGAGTTCGGCCAGCATGTCAGCGCTCGCCATTCGAATCAGATCGTTGTCTTCGACGAGGAGGACGCGACACCGGTCTTCGCTTGTCGCTGGCGCTGTTATCCGCGCACTCACCTGCGGGCGTCCGGCTAGGTCAACCTGCAGGCGGTTGTTGAGGACGTGCCGGATCTTTCTGGCAAGCTGTTCGCGACTATACGGTTTTGAGAGAAGCTGAACGCCGGGATCTAGGCGACCTCCATGGACGATCGAATTCTCGGTGTAGCCAGAGGTGAATAGAACACCAATGTCCGGTACGCGCTCCTTCGCCTTCTTCGCGAGGTCAGAACTCTTCAATTGGCCCGGCATAACCACGTCGGTGAAGAGCAGATCGATCTTTATTCCGCTGTCGACGATCGACAATGCAGCCGACGCGTCCGGCGCCTTAAGGACGCGATAGCCCAACTCATGAAGAAGTTCGACCACCGTCGCACGAACGCCTTCGTCGTCCTCGACTACGAGGATCGTCTCCTGTCCACCTTCGACCGGACCATCAAACCGCTCGACTTCCACGTCTTCCTGTTGCATCGCCCGAGGCAGATACATTTTCACCGTCGTCCCATGGCCCAGTTCGCTATAGACCTTGACGTGACCCCCGGTCTGCTTGACGAAGCCGTACACCATCGACAGGCCAAGACCCGTGCCCTTGCCCTCAGGCTTGGTGGAGAAAAATGGTTCGAAGACCTTCGCCATCAGCTCCGGTGACATGCCGCTCCCGGAATCCGTCACCGAGAGCGCCACGTACTGCCCCGGCTGGACGTCGTCGTGTAGCCGGGCGTAGGTGTCATCGATGTAGGCGTTGCCAGCTTCGATGGTGAGTTTACCGAATCCTTCCATTGCGTCGCGCGCGTTAATTGCAAGATTGAGTAGCGCGTTCTCGATCTGCATGGGGTCGATGAGAGAGTTCCAAAGGCCGCCCGATACGATCGTCTCGATTTCAACGCCCTCACCGATCGTGCGTCTTAGCATCTCGTCCATGCCGCGGATTAGCCGGCCGACGTTGACAACCTTTGGATCGAGCGCCTGGCGTCGCCCGAAGGCAAGGAGCTGGGAAGCAAGCTTCGATCCCCGATTGACTCCGGCAAGTGCGTTCGTAATGCGGCGTTCAGCATTGGCGTTGCCAGCGACATCCTTTGAAAGGAGCTGCAAATTGCCTGCCACCACCTGCAGAAGGTTGTTGAAGTCATGGGCGACGCCGCCCGTCAGGTTACCGATCGCCTCCATCTTCTGAGCCTGCTGTAGTGCAAGCTCGGTCTGTCGAAGCGCTGCCGCGGCTTCTCGCTCCTCGGTCACGTCGCGACCGACCGCATGAATGAAGCTCTCGTCGGGAACGGCCGTCCAGGAGATCATCCGGTAAGACGCATCTTTACACTGATAGCGGTTTTCGAATGAAAGTGTTGTCGCGCCGTGAGCGAGCTTTCCAACCTCGTTCAGGGTGTCATGCTGGTCGTCAGGATGGACGCGATCCATAAAGGACCGCCCGATCAGATCGTCGTCGTTCCACCCGAAAACTGAAGTCCAAGCCGGATTAGTCGCCGTGATAATCGCGTCAAAGGAAGCCACAAGCATCACATCGGTCGAAAGCCGCCACATGCGGTCTCGGTCGGCCGTGCGCTCGGCCACTCGCTGCTCCAGGGTTTGATTGAGGGCCTGAAGCTTCTCTCGGGTTGCTCGAAGTTCCTCGACTTCGGTGTTGGTGCCGATCCAACGAACAATGCGACTATCATCGCCCTTGATGGGGACGGCTCGCACGATGTGCCAACGAAATTTGCCCGACCTGTGACGCAGCCTGAACTCGGTCTGATAGGTCTCCTCGGTGTCGAGCGCTCGCCGCCATGCCTCAGCCGTGGCGACAACATCGTCAGGATGAACTATCGACAGCCATGCCTCGCCGTCGAGTTCGCCCCTCTCCCTGCCTGCGTACTCGTAAATCCGATCGTTGAACCAATCGAGCAGGCCATCGGACGTTGCGGTCCAGACATGGTTTGGTATGGCTTGAGCGAGCGCCCGGAAGCGCTGTTCGCTCTCTCGCAGTTCGCGCTGCGCCTTGCGGCGGTCGGTGATGTCCTGGACGACCCCGACAAACCGGATCGGCTTCCCATCGGGGCTAAACTCGAATTCTCCTCGCCGGGCAACGACCCTCTTCTGGCCGGTGTCTGCACGCCTGATCCGATATTCTACAGTGAGTGGCGCGCTACCCGTCTTTCTGGTGTCTGTGTTGGACGCGATCTCCTGATCCTCCTCGACGACAAGATTCTCGATCGCCGAAATGGAGATGGCGTCCGTTTGATCGATCCCGTAGATGCTGCAGAACTCGGGTGTCGGACTAAGGATGTCCGTTTGAAGGTCGACCGAAAATACCCCGACGCCTCCCGCTTCTTGTGCACGCCGAAGTCTCGCTTCGGCCTCGGCGAGCGCCTGCAAGGCCTTATGCTGCTCGGTCTGATCACGAAGGACTTTTACCAGTCCGATCGGGTTGCCAGCGCTATCCCGCAGAGTGCTGATTTCGCCGCTCGCCCAGAAGATTTTGCCAGACTTTCTCACGTGCCATCGGTCATGATGAGCGGTACCCAACGCCAAGGCCGCATCCATAGCCTCCCGCGGTTTACCGGCGGCGCGTTCTTCGGGCGTGAACAGCATCTCCCAATAAAGACCCGACACCTCTTCTTGCTTCCAGCCGAATATGCGATGCGCGCCTTCGTTCCATCGCAGAATCCTCCCGTCGAGGTCGAGTGCGATGATCGCGTAGTCGATCGCGCTATCAATGATCTGCCGGCTCTGCTCCTCGCTAGCGGTGAGTGCACGTTCGGCGTGGACCTTCGCCGTAGTCTCGATGACAATCGCCATGACGCCCGCCGGCTTGACGGTCTCATCAATGATCGGAGAGTAGTCAAGGTTCATCCAGACGGGCTCTGGAGCACCTGATCTGTTCAGCGAGAGTTCCTGATCAGTGTACCGAAGCGTTTGTCCCGATAGCCCGACACGCATGACGTTATCGTTAAAGTCGGCAATCTCTTCCCAGCCCTCTCGAACCTTCGACCCCAGGAGACGCGGATGGCGCTCGCCTGCGAAAGCAGAGTAGGCATCGTTATAGATCATGATGCCGTCTTCGCCCCAGAGCGTGACGATAGGCACGGGTGACTGCAGGATGAGCGCAACCGTAGTGCGCAGACTTTGCGGCCAGGATCCGGGGCATCCCAACGCGGTTTTTGCCCAGTCGAAGGTGGCGATCAGACGCGCGAGTTCGCCGTCATGTGCGAGGAAGTCAAAGGCGCTGTTTTGTGGGCTCATGCCGGTGTTATTAGACGAATCGATACGTGAGAGGAAGGGTCGTCATCAACGGCGCGATTACGCCGAACCTCCGTCCGTTTACGACAAAAGACAGGGCCGTAAACGCCTCGAGATTTGCGATTGGTTCTTTGCTCTTATGAGATTTTTGAGTTGCCTCAGTCGCAAGCGATTTTTGGCCGACTTTCCGGCATCAGCTATCCGGAGCTCGGCAGGGCCGCTTCATCCTCCGGGTCGGATCAAAGTGGCAACCTTTGAGGCGTTCTTCCAAAGTCGCCGGTCGCCGGCATGATAGTTGAGCCAACACAACGCAAGCTCGACCAGCATGCAAGCGCCTGTTTGCTTCCCGCCTTGCTTGTCCCTTGATCCCGCGACTCCTTTCTACTGGAGTAGGACTGGTAGCCAGCCCAAGATAGGATGCGAGATGCTTTCTTCGACGCTGCACTACGCGCCCGCCATAAACGCCAATCGTCGGGTTTGTCAGGTCGCTGCGTAATTGCCCCGGGCTGCCAAGGTGCGATCCTGGTGCGCACCGGCCAGACGACTGAATCCCGCTACATCCGCGGCAAGGATAGCGGCTAGCTTCACCTGTTCGACCATTTGGATTGATATCTCTCCCTGCGGCCCGTGTGCTTGATGTCCGGGAGAATGAGTTGCGCAAGTCGGCTCGGGAACACAGCGACGATCCGGAGGTCGGCAAATCGGTGAGGATCGCTTTGATCTCATCCACCAAATCATGATCCGCGAGTGATGCCTGCCAGGGGTTTTGGGGGTGCTGACCACGCGCTCTACCATTTCTGATCGGGCGACACCCCAAGGTCGCGCACACCGCCGTCATCAGGAACTTCCGCCGGCAAAGGCAGAGAGTGCAATAGATGTTTTCTTGGACCGGTGGCGATCTCAAGCACCTCTTGGAGGATATTTCGGGGCGGACGACTTTACCGGCAACCAGTTTCGCTGGAATGTAGTTCACCAGAGGGGTTCTAATTGGCTTTTTGATTAGGTTCTGACGCTCGCGGAGTGATGAGCCCGTTGCGCAAACGGCAAGGCCCCTAAACATTGTACAAGGATGACCGGATGCCACACGCAAATCGCGCTATCCCAGCTTGGACCTGGATCGCGCCGACACTGGCATCCGGGGTTCTGGCGCTCAAATTTCTAGATGTCGTTCCTCCGGATGCAACCGCGTTTCTTGTCGTCGCAGGTGTGCTGTTGGCCGCTGCGGTGTTCGCCGCCGTACATCACGCCGAAGTCCTCGCCCTTAAGCTCGGCGAACCTTTTGGCTCGATCCTTCTTGCAGTCGCGGTAACGGTCATCGAAGTGGCGCTCATTGTATCGATCATGGTTTCCGGTGCGGAGGGAAACGACGCAGTCGCGCGTGACACGGTGTTTGCCGCAGTGATGATAGTCCTCAATGGGGTCGTCGGTCTTTGCCTCGTCGCGGGAGGACAGAGGCACTTCGAGCAGACTTTCCAGCTTCAGGGCGCGTCGTCAGCGCTGGCGGTGCTCGGCACGCTGGCGTCTTTGGCATTGATACTGCCAAACTACACGCTGACAGTACTCGGTCCGTCCTACTCGCCGACCCAAGCGATATTTGTTGGGATCGCTTCGTTGGTACTGTGGGGCGTCTTCGTTTTTGTGCAAACGGTCAAGCACCGTGCCTATTTTCTCGATGATATCGAGGAAGGTGCGGAAGTGAAGCATCACGAAAACCCCTCCGACAGAGATGCCCTTGCCTGTCTCGGGTTGCTTCTGGTTTCCCTTGTGGCGGTAGTCCTGCTTGCCAAGAGTCTGTCATACGCATTGGACAAAGGCATTGCTTCCGCCGGGCTCCCATACTCGTTCGTTGGTGTCGTGATCGCTGCTATCGTTCTACTGCCGGAAGGCATTGCTGCCACCAAGTCTGCCATCAAAAATCAGCTCCAGAACAGCATTAATCTCGCTTTGGGATCGGCAATCGCCAGCATCGGTTTGACAATCCCGACGGTTGCGGTCCTATCGCTGATCCTTGGCCAAAAGCTGTCACTCGGAATATCCGCTGCGGACACGACGTTGTTGGTGCTGACGCTATTCGTCTCGACCCTCACCTTGGGCACGGGACGAACAACGGTTTTGCAAGGCGCAATCCATCTTGTGATCTTTGCTGTATTCCTGCTGCTATCTGCGGTCCCTTGACGCACCAAGGTAGAATCATGCTGGGCTCGCCGTCCGATGATGACGCGCGCAAGCCCGATACCCTTAACGCGCTACCATCTCCGGCAAGTACGTCGACCGGCACGCCCTTTGCCTCGAGATGTCATTGATTAGCCTGCGCTCGTCAGGTCGTTGAATCCTCCCATCGACAAAGCGACAGACAGGATCCCTTCGAATTCGGGGCGTCGGCTGTTGATTTCCACTGAGAACGGACACGTCGACGCCAGATATGACGCACTATTGCTGAATCTCAGGCACACTTGCATTTGGCAACGCTTCTTCAACGACAACCAGAGCGAGTGAGAGCGCCCAGAGATCCGAAGTTGTTATCAGCAGAACCGGAGACAACCGTGCCATCCGCATTCAGGCCGCGCATAGAAAGAGGAGGCACCCAAGGCGCCGAAGATTTCGGATCCGCTTCAATCGGCGGCAAAAGCCGAGCGACCAGCAAACCGTAAGGGGTTTGCGTGATCGACCGTTGGTGCAACAAAATGACCAACGTCATCAAAGACTGGATTGCGATCCTCGCACCAACACCACATCAAGCTGCTTACGGAGCGCCAATGATCTCGATTTTTTAATGTGTCTCACTATAAGGATTGCCCAAAGCGCCGCTGATTGAGGAAACCTGCCGTGAAATTGTTCGACTGGCTGACAGGATATAAACCAGCGCCGAAGGACGTAGACCGCCAATCGACGGCAGCGCTTCGCAATAATCTACTCGCCATCAACAGAAAGACTGCGCCGTTCATCATTCGTGACGGAAAGCCGGAAGGCGTCGATCTCGTCGCCGAATGGAAGATCGTTGATGCTCCCTGGTACGAATTATTTGCCAAAGCCGGGCTGCAGAGGGTGTTTAAGGTGTTGATGAAATTGGATGCTTCCAATTGTGAAGTCCGCGCCGTCGATCAGGAATGGTCGGTCGAATGGCGCGCCGGCGTGCCCACGCTTGCGTTGAGGGCTCAAGCGTTTCGCGGTCGCAAGTGGGAAATGAGCTTCGACACGGCCTTCGCCTTCAAGGAAGATCTGTCCTTCGGCAAGGTTTACGAATATCGCTTCAATACCGCCGAAATGAAGACGCCCCTAGTTGACGCCGCGCATCGGGCCGGCTGGGGTTGGAAAAGCGTGGCCTTCGGGAAGTTGTGACCCAGCCTCCAAATCGATCCCGGCCGTCATCGTGAACGCGCGGAAACCCAACTGGAATGCATGTCAGATAGGCCAAATCGAGATCCGTCGGCCGTGTCATTTGATTTCCACACGACCCGGGAAGGCGCTCGCCTGTTTCGTTCATACGCCCCGCGCGTTCGGCCGCGGGGGCCGATTGCACGGAGACTTACAATCAATGCTGTCGGGATCTGAACCTCAGTTCCATCATTGTCGTGTCGTTGACCAGACATGATGGGAGTGTCGCGGTCGCACAGCCGTTACAAGAAATCCCGCCGGATTGCCTGCTCCCAATGGCGGGTCGCAACGATCTCACCGTTCTCTCTTGCCTCCAACACGCCGGAAACATGGAAATTGGCAACGTCGGAGTGCATCTCGGTTCGGCTGGTTATTTCGATCATCCAGCCCTCGCGCCCCATCTCGTAGGTCTGGGTGAGCACATAGCGGGCCGACAGCGGGTTGTCGTCGCGGATCTTCAGCTCGCGCTTCAGGCTGTGGCTGAGCTGCGTGCCGATGTCGTCGAACCGTAGAACGCCCTCTCCGAAGAGGCCACCGATGCCTTCCGTTACGTAGGTGGTTTCGCCGGTCACGTGATCCTGCGTCGTCCAGCGTCGTACGCTGCCCTTGTCAAGCTGCGTGATTGCAGTCAACGGTCCGTGTGCGGGCGCTTCGAAGGCGATAGTCCTTTCCGCCTTGCAGTCCGGCCGGACGGGAAGCTCCAGTGCACTCTCGCCGGTCAGAACCGAGAGCGTCACGGCTGCCGGCGATGGCCACACCATCGGCCAGTAGCCCGTTGCGATCGACAGCCGGATGCGATGGTCTTTTTCGAATCGGTAACCGCAGTCGTTGAGCTTGATTGCAATCTCGTAGACTTCCCCGGGAACGAGCGCGACGGGCACGTCATGGCCATTGCAATGATTGAGGTTGAATACCTGGTAGCTGACGCGGGTCACGCGGCCGTCCGGCAGCACATCCGAAAGACGCAGATTGATCTGTGCGACTGGCTGATCCACCGAGAATTTTAGCCTGGCGACCGGGGCGCCGAGGATATCGACAGCGGCATCCAGCGCAGCACTGTCGAAGACGAGGGCGCCGCCGTCATCCAGGCGCTGATCGGTCGGATGCTCGCCGATGCACCCCGTTGCCATCCACTCACCACCCGCTTTGCCGTGGCTTTGGGGCGATGAGATCGAGAGGACGCCGGAACGTGCTGCGCCTTCGGTAAGACTGTGGTCCGAGCCGAGCGTCAGTATATGCGGAGCAATTGTTGCAGAGGGCCAGCTCTCCTCGCCGACCCAGTGGCCCGCAGTGAAATCGCGCGAGCCGGTCGGCTCGACAGTATCGTTGAGATAGGCACGGAGCATCGGCTCGTCCATGATGCCGCTGTCCTTGCCCTTCAGCCAGTGATCCCACCAGCGCACCGCCTCCTGCAAGAAGCCGATGGCGGGTCCAGGTGCGCCATCCTGCGGGTACACGTGACCCCACGGGCCGATGATTCCACGGCGCGGCACCTGAAGGTTTTCAAGCAGGCGCGGTACGGCGTTCGTATAGCTGTCTGCCCAGGCTCCGACCGCCAATACGGGGCACTGGATCGCCGACCAGTCTTCGCAAACCGAGCCATGCTTCCAGTAGTCGTCGTAGCGCTGGTGCTCCAGCCAAAGTGCGGGGAAGAAGGGCAGCTTCTCGAGACGCTCGATCCAGCGGGCACGCCATTCCTCGCCCACGATTTCAGGGTCGAGCGGCCGGCTCTGATAGGCGAGCATGATCGTGCCCCACCAAAGATTGTCGTTCAGCAGCAGGCCGCCCATGTAGTGAATATCGTCGGTGAAGCGATTGTCGGTCGAGTAGGCGGTAATGATTGCCTTCAAGGCAGGCGGACGGCGTGCTGCGACCTGCAGGCCATTGAAACCGCCCCAGCTTTTGCCCATCATGCCGACATTGCCGTCGCACCAGGTTTGCGCGGCCAACCATGCGATCACCTCCAGCGCATCATCCTGCTCCTGCTTCAGATACTCGTCGGCCATGTGACCATCCGACTCGCCCGTACCGCGCATGTCGACACGGATCGCGGCATAGCCGTTCTCGGCGAAATAGCCGTGCATCGGCTCGTCACGACCGCGTGTTCCATCGCGCTTGCGGTAGGGGATATACTCCAGAACGGCGGGAACCGGGGTGCTTTGCGCTCCGTCAGGCAGCCAGAGGCGCGCGCCGAGGCGTACACCGTCGCTCATCGTGATCCAGATGTGTTCTTGAATCGTCACGGTCATCGTTCTTTTCCAGGCTAAATAGGGAGAGTTGTCAGGCGGCCGTCTGGCCGCGTGACTTCAGTACGTCATCAAGCCAGTCGCGCCTCAGCTCCGGAACGGAGCTGATCAATTGCTCGGTGTAAGGCGCGTATGGCGGCTTGAAGATGTCGGCGGTCGTGCCCTCTTCGACGACTTTGCCGTGCTGCATTACCATCGTCCGGTCCGCAAGGCGTTTTACGACTCCGAGATCGTGCGTGATGAACAAATAGGAAACCTTGAGTTCGTCCTGCAGCTTGCGCAGCAGTTTCAGAATTTCCTCGGCCACCAACGGATCGAGCGCCGATGTCACTTCGTCGCAAATGATGAGATCCGGCTTTGCCGCAAGTGCACGCGCAATGCAGACACGCTGCTTCTGGCCGCCCGAAAGCGCGCCTGGCAATCGCTCGATGAAATCGCCCGGCAGGCCGATAAGATCCAGAAGCCGCGCTACCTCGCTCGTGCGCTGCTCTTCGGTCATGTCGAAGTAGAAGGCCATCGGGCGCCCGATGATCTCGGCGACGGTTTGCCTCGGATTGAGCGCGACATCGGGCAGCTGGTAGACGAGCTGGATGCGGCGAAGTTCCTCGCGCGAACGGCTGCGATAGCTCGCGGCAAGCCGATGACCGTCGAGATTGATCATGCCGGACGAGTGCGGCGGGAGGCCGGCGATAACGCGGGCAAGTGTCGATTTTCCGGAGCCGGATTCGCCAACCACGGCCAGGGTCTCGCCGCGACGGATATGGCAGGACACATCGCTTAACACTTGCTTCTTGCCGTAATAGGCAACGGCGTTCCTCACCTCCAGAAGGACGGCACCGGCTTCATGGACGGAACGGTCTCCGACGATGCTTGCCTCACGCTCCGCGACCAGCTTGCGTGTATAGTCTTCCTGTGGAGCCTCCAGGACCTCTTCGGCAGTGCCCAGTTCGACCTTCCTGCCATGACGCAGCACCATGATGCGATCGGCGATCTGCGCGACCACGGCCAGATCGTGCGTGATGTAGAGCGCGGCGGTATTGTATCGCTGTATGAGATCGCGAAGGAGTGCAAGGACCTCAATCTGGGTGGTCACATCGAGTGCGGTCGTCGGCTCGTCGAGCACCAGAATGTCGGGGCGGCAGGACATTGCCATGGCAACCATGGCACGCTGGAGCTGTCCGCCGGACACCTGGTGTGGATAGCGGTTCGCAAATGTTTCCGGGTCGGGCAATTGCAGCGCGGTGAGGAGCTCCAACATCGAGGCCTGCGCCTGGCCGCGATTCATGAGGCCGTGGTAGAGCGGCCCTTCCATGATCTGCTGGCCGATGCGCTTGGCCGGATTGAAGGAGGCAGCTGCACTTTGCGCGACATAGGCAATGCGGGCGCCGCGTACGGCTTCCCTCGTTGCACGCGTGCCGTCCATCATCGACACTTCGCCGATGACGATACGCCCGGCGGCGATGCGGCAGCCGCCGCGGCCGTAGCCCATCGCGGCAAGGCCAATCGTCGATTTTCCGGCACCGGATTCGCCGATCAAACCGAGAACCTCGCCGCGTGCAAGATCGAGATCTATCCCGTCGACCAGCGTTGCACCGTTTGGAGCCTTGACCACCAGGCCTCGAATGGAAAGGATCGTGTCGTCGCTCATCTGTCGGCTCCCTGCATGGTGGTGCGGCTGGCAAGAAGCCAATCCACGACGAGGTTGACGCCAACGGTCAGGATCGCGATCGCACCCGCCGGAAAAAGTGGTGCGTAGAGCCCATAAAGGATGGCCTGCTGGTTGTCCTTCACCATGCCGCCCCAGTCCGCAAAGGGCGGCTGGATCCCGAGGCCGAGGAACGACAGGCCCGCTACGAACAGAAACGTGAAGCAGAAACGCAGCCCGAACTCGGCAATCAGCGGCGGCAGCGTATTCGGCAGGATTTCCTTGCGGATCAGCCAGCCGAGGCCTTCGCCACGCAAGCGAGCGGTTTCGGCATATTCGAGCACGTTGACACCCTGCGCAACGATACGCGCCAGACGGAAGACGCGCGTGGAATCGAGCAGAGCGATGGTAATAATCAACACAGGCAGAGACGAACCGAGCGCCTGAAGGACGACGAGGGCGGAGATCAGCACCGGGATGCACATCACCGTATCGACGATGCGCGAAAGGACCGTATCGACCCAGCCCCCGAAAATCGCCGCCAGGAAACCCAGAGGCACCCCGATGGCAAACGAAAGCAGCGAGGCCGAGATCGAAACGCCGATCGACATCTGCGCTCCAAACAGCAATCGCGACACCATATCGCGCCCGTTCTGGTCGAGGCCAAACCAGAAATCGGCCGACGGCGGATCAAACGGTGCGCCGACGATCTGCTCCTGGCCATAGGGCGCAATCATCGGCCCGAGGGAAAAAAAGATCAGGTTCACGACGACGATCGTCAGTCCGATCCAGGCCGTCACGGGAATGGGCTTGCGGGTGGTACTCATCGGGGATGCCTCAGGCGCGGATTGAGAGCGATGGCAGCGACATCGGCGATGATATTAAGAACCACGTAGGCCGCGCCGAACACCAGAGCGGCAGCCTGTACCAGCGGCAGGTCGCGCTTGGAGACAGCATCGACCATGAAGCGACCCAATCCATTGTAGTTAAAGACCGCTTCGACCAGCACGACGCCGGTGATGAGGTAGGCGATGTTAAATGCCACCACGTTGACGATCGGCGCGGCGGCGTTCGGCAGCGCGTGACGCGTGACCACACGCTTGGTGCGCAGCCCCTTGAGATAGGCTGTTTCGATATAGGCCTGGTCCATGACCGAGAGGACCGCGGTGCGGGTCATCCGCATCATTTGCGCGACGGTAACAAGTACGAGCGTGAGGGCGGGGAGTGCCGTTGCCTGTATCCACTCGAAGTAGCTCATGCCATCATAGGTGTCGGCGAGACTTGGCAGCAGGTTGAAGCGGATCGACAGGAACAGGATCAGCAGCAGACCAAGGAAGTACTCCGGCAGCGATACGAAGGCGAGTGCCAGAATATTGACGACGCGATCAAAGAGGCTGCCTCGCTTGACCGCACTGACCAAACCCAGAATGATCGCGACCGGGACGCTGATCACTGCCGCAAAAGCGGCAAGCGCCATCGTATTATAGAAACGTGGCCAGAGAAGATCGGCAACCGGCTGCTGATTGGCGAGCGAATTGCCGAGATCGCCGGTAACGAAACCGGTCAGCCAGGCGACATAGCGTTGCAGGATCGGCAGATCGAGACCAAGCTGTTCGCGAAGGACTGCAAGCGACTCCGGCGTCGCGTTCTGACCGAGGATCGCGGAGGCGACATCACCGGGCAGCAACTGGGTACCGGCGAAAATTAACGCCGATACCAGAAGTAGGGTCAGGATCCCGAGGGCGATCCGCCTGAGGATAAGAAGTGTCATCAGGATTCCAGCCAGACCTTTTCCGCAAGACGTGCGCCCATGAAATTGAACATGGGATGGGTGGTGACGCCCTTCAGCTTTTTCGACGTTGCATCGAGATAATCGCCGAACATCGGGATCATCGCACCGCCCTCATTGGAGATCATTGCCTGCAGGTCGGCGTAGATCTCCTTGCGCTTGGCCTTGTCGAGCAGCGCACGAGCTTCGAGCAGCTTGGCATCGAAGGCATCGTTCTTCCAGTGCGTATCGTTCTGGGCCGACGTGGAGGAATATGCGATCGTCAACATCTGGTCGGCGGTCGGGCGTCCGCCCCAGTAAGACATGCAGAACGGCGCCTTCATCCAGACGTTGTCCCAATAGCCATCAGCCGGTTCGCGCTTGATCGATACGTCGATGCCGCTTGCAGCCGCGCTGGTGCGGAAGATCGCCGCAGCATCGACCGCGCCGGAGAAGGCAGCGTCCGAAGCGGAAAGAGACAGCTTGAGACTGTCGAGACCAGCCTGCTTCAGGTAGAACTTTGACTTCTCCGGATCATAGGCGCGCTGCGGCAGATCGGCCGCGTA
The DNA here is from genome assembly GCF_056406295.1 of Rhizobium sp. P1_C7. Classification (NCBI taxonomy): domain Bacteria; kingdom Pseudomonadati; phylum Pseudomonadota; class Alphaproteobacteria; order Hyphomicrobiales; family Rhizobiaceae; genus Rhizobium; species Rhizobium sp. P1_C7. The sequence goes on along the minus strand of NZ_JBFUAL010000010.1, from coordinate 13,954 downwards.
GAAGGGATCAGTGCTCGGAATCGGATGGTCGTTGCCGATGCGTCCATAGCCCCGCAGGGCGGTCTTCAGCAGCTGCTCGCGATCGATTGCATGCTTGATGGCAAGCCGGATATTGTTGTCGGTGAAGGGCGCCTGGGTACAATCCATCAGGAACGTGAAGTGCTGGCCACCTGCCGACTGAACGATGTTGAGGTTCGGGTTGCGCTTCAGGAGATCGACGGTCTTGAAGTCGAGCTGGTTGATGGCGTGAACCTGGCCCGACATCATCGCGTTGGTGCGGGCTGAAATGTCGTTGATGACAATGACTTCGACCACATCGACCCACGCCGCGTTTGGCTTCCAGTAGCTCTCATTGCGCTTGAAACGGGCACGAACGCCGGGCTGATAGCTATCATAGACGAAGGGCCCCGTCCCGACCGGCTTGTTGAAATCGGTCCAGCCGTCCGGAACGACGAGGAAGTGATAGTCGGAGAGAATATAAGGCAGGTCGGCATTGCCGCTCGCAAGCACGATCTTCACTTCGCTGTCGGACACCTTGACGACGTCGACAAGCTGGGCGGCGGTGGAACGTGCTGCCGAGGTCGTTTCACCGCGATGCAGGTTGAGGGAGTAGACTATGTCGTCGGCAGTCAGCGTCTTGCCATTGTGGAACGTTACGCCCTGGCGAACCTTGAAGGTCCATTCTGTTGCGCCCGGATTGGGTTCCCAGCTCTCGAAGAGTTCCGGGACGGCGTTGTTGTTGGCGTCGATTTCGACGAGCCCGTTCATGACCATGTAGGCCTGGTTGACCGGCACCCAATCCTTGAGAATGCGCGGGTCGAAATTGTCCGTCGTGCTGCCTCCGCCGATGCCGAGTTTGAGAACGCCGCCCTTTTTCGGTTTCTCTTCGGCAGCGGCAAAAGCCGGCATGCCGAACAGCCCGCCGGCCGTGGCCATACCAAGCCCTGCAGTACCCGCCATGAAGCTGCGGCGCGTCAATTCAAACTTGGTCTTGTTGTCGGACATTTCGTCGTTCCCTTCGTGCACGGCATTCGCCATCGAATTTATGCGATTGGCCTAGCGCACATCACCAGGCATGACTAGACCGGAAAAACGCCTCTCCGGTATGACTTTTAATCATGGGGTCATGCCATTTGTGAGCATTGGCTTTTCTCTCAGCCGGGGTAAAGGAACATCATCGAGCGGTCGAATGAGCATCCTTCCGTTCGCGAGAGCTCGTTCGTTTTGTGCATCATACCGATCCTGGAGGATCAAATGAGTCTGCCGGATATCGTCGGCCTTATCGGCGCTGTCTTCTATCTAACGGCCTACGCGTTGCTTCAACTGCGTGTTCTGTCTGTCGAGGACAGCAGAACAACGCTGCTGAACGTTCTTGGCGGCATTTGCCTGATCTATTCGCTGTCCTGTAACTTCAACCTTGGATCACTGGTGACCCAGATCGCCTGGCTGATTTTCACTATCATCGGCTATGTGCGCTTTCGCGTCGGGCGCGCTGGCCGCTAGGCGCGCTTTCGACGGATGCCTATGATTCCACGTCATCGTAGCTGCCGCCATTGCTAGCCACCAACCACTCTGACACCTCTCGTACGATCTTGCGCTGATGGCGATCCGCAGGACGCATCAGGTAGAAGTATGCGTCAGATCGCATCAGGTGGCCGTGAACCGGCACGAGTGTTCCATTTGCAAGTTGCTCGCGGATCAACCATGTCCAGCCGAGCGTGATGCCAAGGCCCTGTGCGGCCGCCGCCGCACACAGGCCGTAGTCGCCAAGGCGCCACTCCAGTGCATTCGCAGGGGGCTTCAATCTGGCGTCCTTCCACCAGTCCGGCCAACCCTGCCATTCGCGCATCGAATCCTCTATGGAGATCAGTAGGGGTGCTTCGATATCCATGATATTGGGCGACCCGGCGGCCGAGACGGGAACGATTTCCTCGCGCGCGAGCACGGTCAGATTGACGCCAATCGGTCGTTCTTTCCGATAGAATAGTGCCAGATCGAATTCATCGAGACGCAGATGAGCAACGTCGTCTGTAACCCGTAGCCGCACCTCGATGCCGGGGATGTCCTGCTTCAGTTGTCCCAGCCGCCAGAGGAACCACTGGTCCGCAATGCCGCGCGAGCAGGCTATCGTAATCTGGCGCGGACCGGACCACGCGCGGAGCCCATCCGTTACTGCGCCCAACTCACCCAAGAGACGGCTGACGTCCGCCGCATAGCTCTCGCCTATCGCAGTGAGCTGCACGCCCCCCGGCAAGCGGATGAAAAGCTTGGAGCCGATAAAAGCTTCAAGCTTGCCGATCTGACGGCTGACAGCGCTCTGGGTCAGCCCGACCTCCTGACCTGCACGCGAGAAGCTGCCAAGACGCGCCGCATACTCGAATATCACAAGGGCGTTCAATGGCGGCATAGAGGTGTACCCACCAGTCATGTTTTCCTCAACTGTTATGCGGGAGATAGTCGCGCCTGTCGGTTTCGATGGTAACCCCGTTTGAACCATGTACCGGGTCACGACCCCGCGCTCAACGGCATCCACACACAGGACCATATTAAATTCGACCACTCAGTGCGCGGTCGAGTTTAATTCCGCGAACCTCGTAGATCCACGTTCCCGCCATCGCCAATAGCCCGCGCGCTTGTTCCCTGCCGGCTTTTTCCACGGAGACCTGACCCGGTATTTCCACCGAGTTTGACCCTCCGGTGACCGAACTATCAGGCCGTATTGGCCACGAATCGACAGGAGCTCGGCGAAGAGCTTTGACGCTATCCTGCGAATGCAAAGGCTTTTTGCCACGATCGGGGGAACAGAAGTGGACACCGAGTGATCAACTGATCAGCTACCTCGCGCGAACCGCCTTCTGCGAAGCGGCGCGAACCAGGCACGCGCCTTGCCCCACCCACCATTGCGATGCCAGCCTGACGCTGGGCTCCCGAGGATACGTTGCAAGCAGTATACCTCTCAGGTCTGGCGGCGAATGCTCTTGTCCTTGTTGCAGAACTTTAGCTTCCGCAGAAGGAAAGGCATGGTGAGCCCCTGCACGACCACCGAAAAGACGACAACGCCAAATGCCGTGGCCAGTATCTCATTGCCGTGTGGGAAGGAAGGCGGAAGTGCAAGAGCCAATGCCAATGCCAGCGCCCCTCGCAGTCCACCCCACCAGAGGACGTGCTGCTCGCGCAACGGTATGCGCCATGTCGAAGCCCGAAAGAATAAACATACCGGATAAACCGAAAGGGCCCGCCCCACGAGAACCAAGCCGACTGCAAGCACCATGGCCTGCGGGTCAACACGGATAAGAGGCGCCAGACTAAGACCAATCAGTAGAAAAATCAGAGAGTTTGCTAAGAATGCACAGAACTCCCATAGGCCAATCACGAAGGAGCGAGCGCCGGCGGAAAAGATGTTTCGGTTCTTGTCTTCCCTCAGAACACCGAGATTACCCATGAAAAGACCGGCGGAGACAGTCGCAAGCACGCCAGAGAACTGGAGGTTCTCTGCAAGCAGAAACGAACCGTACGCAGCAACGGCGGTCAGTGCGGCCTGTACCAAATGGTCAGAGGTCCGCCCAGCAAGCGCAACGGCTGCTGCGCCGCAGAGAACGCCAACCACGATGCCTCCGCCTGTCATTAACGCGAGGGTGCGCCCCACAGCCACGGCGCTAAGCTGCGAACCGCCAGTCGCCTGTGCCCAGGTTAGAACAAGAACGAACAAGACCGCTGCAACACCGTCATTGAAAAGACTTTCACTCTCGACCAAAAGACGGAGGCGGCCCTTGATGCCGGTGTCCTTGAACATGGCAAGAACTGCAATCGGGTCGGTTGCAGCAATCAGCACACCGAAAACGACGGCGGCTTCCGCCGGCCAAGCAAGGAATTTTATCATGCCTGCCATGACAACTACTGCTGTGATGACCACGCCGAGAGTTGAGAGCACTACAACCGGGAGCATATCCCGTCGAAGCTCGCGCCAGCGGATACTCAGGGCCGCTTCGAACAACAGGGGCGGAAGGACGACGTCGTAAATGAAGTCGTGTGTCATTGCACCCGTTGAGAACCCCAGCACGGCAAGACCCTGCCCGGCAAGAACGAGCCCCACCGTGTATGGGAGACGCATGCGTCGGGCAATGATCGCAACGATAACAGCTGCGCCAAGAAAGCCGATGGTGTGGGTGAGTACAGTGTCCATCGTTCCTTGGTCGCCAGGCTGATCGCCGCGCGGACTGGTTGGGTTGAGCGCCATGACGAGGAATGATGACGAGGAATGATGTCGCGATTCCCCCCAGCAGTCTTGCGACCCATTACGGAAGCAAGTCGGCCACAGGAAACTGCCCTCGCAGGAAAACCCGAGCGCAACAGTTGTCGTGAGCGCTCGCGTAATTCATCACCATCAGCGCGCGCCTGTCTCCCGTACAGCAATCAAAACCGGTACCACGGCTGTCCCGGTGCGGTACTTGTCCACAGGAGAAAGCACGTCCGATGAATTCCACGGTGTTGGCGCAGACCGGGACCCGTGGCTCAACGACAACGTATGATACGCTGATATGTGCTTGTTACTTAGTACTTGATGTCTCGGGATTGCTGGCGTCCCTGCTGTTTGGTCTGGTGCTTGTCCTGACGGCATGCCGCGTTGCTTTGCTGATTGGCGGCGCGGCAATCCTGCTTGGTGTCTCGTGAATTCTGACGCGTATCTTGTTTGACGTCACGCCCAGCGCGGCGTTGTTGCGCTTGATCCGTCGCAGTCGAAATTGCTGGCGAACTCGCCAGGAACATAATTGCCGCCAAGGCAGCGAACAGAGGCTTCAATGCATGCATTGTGAAAATCCCCTCTAAAACCTACCCAAAACCGGTGTCCAGGCTGGGTGCCTGGGCATACTAGGTCAGCGGTGAAGCATCAGCAAGCAGACTTCGCGCGTAACAACGCTTTGTGTTAAATTGCAGACGACCATCAACGTGCTTCCGATGACAACAACGCGTTTCGTGATTGCAAATCCTCTGCGGCAACGCGTGAGGAAATGGTGGCGGCTGAATAGCGCGCCAAAAGCACTTGTCAAATTCCAATTTCAAATTGTAAATAGAATGAAAGACATACGAAAAGCGCCCGTCGACGACGAAGTGGTGGATTGGTTTGTCCGCTTCGCTATCAGGGCCGATTGCCCTTGCTGATTACGAACAGAGATTGGCCGGGACATGATCTTATCGCTGCCGGTGAAGACAACATCGCGGGGCTTGACGCTGATGCTTGCCGCGCTTTTGGCCAGCACTCTTGCAGGCTGCGCAAGCCGCCCTGATGCGACCGTCCTGAGTGCGACGCCCGTCACGTCGGCAAAAAGGCAGGTGGTCCTTCTCTCGGCGACGAACCGGCAACTGGCACCGGATGGGAGCTTCGACAGCGACCGGGCAGAAGCACTCACCTTCGAGAGGTACACGCTGTCCGTTCCGCCCGCTCACAAGGCTTCCGCAATCGAGTATCCGGACACGACGCCTGATCCACTTGCCGACTTCGTGGTCACGTCTCGCACTGGCCTTTCGAAGGACCGTCTCTTGGCCGCTGCTGCGGCGGGGGACGGCTCAGTCGGCCTTTTCGTACCCGGCTACAACTACAGCTACCAGGAAGGCTTGTTCAGGCTTGCTCAGATCGCAGCCGATGCGAACCTGAGGGCGATACCTATTCTGTTCTCGTGGCCGTCGCAGGCGAAGGCGACTGCCTATCTCGCCGACAAGGATTCGAGCCTTGCGTCACGAGACGCCCTCGCTTCGCTACTGATCAGCCTGGCTTCCCAGCCTGGCGTCAGACGGATCGTGTTGTTCGGGCACAGCATGGGAGGCTTCCTTGTGATGGAGACTGCGCGACAGTTGAAGCTCGAGGGGCGGACCGATGTCGTGGAGAAGCTTTCCATCGTCCTTGCCGCCCCAGACATAGACGCGGACGTATTCAGGACGCAGATGGAGACGATCGGTAAACTGTCGACCCCTGTAACCCTGCTCGTTTCAAACACCGACCGGGTCTTGAGGCTCTCGAGCTTCATAGCAGGCGAAAGGAAGCGAGTGGGAAGCCTGTCGGCCGACGATCCTGCGGTGCGGGCCGCCGCTAAGCGCTACGATGTGCGCGTTATCGACATTACCTCTTTGAAGGACTCCGACGGGTTCGGACACGCCCGTTTCGCTTCGTTACCCCAGTACGCTGCCCAACTGGCGGCCCTCGGGCAGGGTGCGAGAAACTCCAGGCCGGGCATCTTCGTGTTTCGCCCGACGACGGGGGTCCTCGCCGGAGCGAGGGGTTGGTAGCCAACGGCCGGCCCTGTGAGCGCAACGTTCCTCACTGGGATTGGGTCGCCGTCTGAGTTCGCTTCCGGTCTCCTCGCCCTCAGCACAAACAAAAAGCTGGACGTTGAGCTCCTCGGGAGTTCCTTGTTGTCCGGGACGATGACCTGAAGGGATGACGTCGGAGCGGGCTGATCAAGGTAATCTGGCACGATGGCCAAGGTGCCTGCTTGGTTTACGAAGAAGCTGGAGCGCGGCCGCTCCATATGGCCGTACGGTATGTTCTATTTCGTTGCCTGCTCGGCTCGCCCTGCATCAGAAATACCTTTATTGGTTCGTCCAATAACCGCGTTGCCGCTTTTTTGACGCCTTTCCCCCCCTTAAATGCATGTTTGTTGGGAGGCCCATCGATGGGAAATTCGACTGTCAGCGTGCATCCACCGCCCCCGTCTGACGACGACGTCAGGGAACAACTGGAGCGTATTCTTTTAAGTGCCGAGTTTATCATCCCCGATCGGGGGCGCAGTTTCCTACGGTTCATCGTTGGTGAAACGCTTGCTGGACGCTCACAGTACCTAAAGGCTTTCACGCTCGCACAGTCGGTATTTGATCGAAACGACTCCTTCGATGCACCAAACGACCCTTGCGTGCGTGCGATGGCAGGCCGGCTCCGAAGCGCTCTTGAGCGCTACTACCTTACAGCCGGAATAACCGACAACGTTGTGATAACTGTTCCCAAAGGCCATTACATTCCCATATTTTCGGCAAGAGTTGTCGAGACTTGCGCAGAGGCCGCCAACAGAGCAACAGACGTGGAGGCAACTTCGCCGGAGCCGTCTAAGCGCGAAAGTCGATTGATCCGTTGGATCATGGTCGGCGCGTCGATGATCGTTCTTGCCGCTGTAGTGCTCGCTTCGCTCGCCGAACGCAACAACGCGGAAACGAAGTCGCCGCTCGCGAGTGGAGGGCGGCCTGTGATCAAAATAGAGCATTTCAAAGACACGGGACAAGGCAATATATCCGACAATGTCTTGCGCCGACTGACGGACGAAATAGTCGTCGATCTATCTAAATTTACAGAGCTTGTCTTGATCGCGCCGGACGATGCTCCTCAAAAGGTCGATCCGACCTATGTCCTGCAAGGAAGCGTTCGGTTGCAGGACGGCCATATGCGACCCGTCGCGCGACTGGTTCGCAAGGCCGATGGTGTTGTCGTTTGGTCTGCCGACTATGACGTCTCTACTGAGGGTCGGAGTACGTTGGACGTGGTGGCGGCAATCGGCCGCTCGATCGCTAGGGCCATTGCCGCACCCCTTTCTGAGCCGGTCGTGGGTGCGACGGGAGGCGCGGCGAGTACGTTACGACCGGCATCTTATTTCCAGCCTGCAGAAGGCGTTTCAACAGAGACCTCCCGCCCAATTTCGGCAATGGGAGATCAAGCACAGCAATTGCGTATTCCGCAACGGCAAGGCGGTTCTGCATCCTCACCGTTATGGGCGATGACGACGGTGTAATTGGCCCGGCGCAACGCTGCATGATTGCCTTCAACGACCAGAACCCTCATGGTCTCATACAACGAAGTTTCCGGAATGCGGCAACAAGTGGGGTCTCGTGGGCTCTGTCCTCATTCCATAGCGACCGCAAATTCTCGTCCTCGCTGCGGCTTTCGCATTCGCTCCCTGCGCAGCTCCGATCGCAAGCGACTTCCTGTCATCATACGCATACAGACGTCCGTTAGGGGAACGCGGCTACTTGCCCTCACAGGAGTTGTTTATGCGCAGCCTATCGAAATTCATAGCTATTGGCCTAGTCGCTTCGGTCACATTCGCTTTGCCGGTCTGGGCCGAAGACAAGGCGAAGCCCTTTACCGACGACAAGGAAGTCAGCCTCGTAAGCCTGCTCCCGCCACCTCCGGCCAATGACTCCGCACAGACGAAGGCGGAGGTCGGCGAAATACTCACGCTCCAGGTCACGCGCACACCCCAAATGGCAGCGCGCGCGGTCGCCGACGCCGACGAAACCATCTGGCGTTTCTCGGACGTGGTGAACAACGACAAATTTTCAAAAGAGAGTTTGCCGAAGTTCTCAGCTTTTTTCGATCGCATTGTTGAAACGGAAGCTGCTGTGGTCGATCCAGCAAAAGATACCTGGAAGCGCCCTCGCCCGCATCTCCTCTATCCTGACTTGGTCAAACCAATCGTCCCTCTTTCCAAGTCGGGCGGATATCCATCCGGCCACACAACGGTGGGAACCCTAATGGGTGTCGTTCTTGCCAACATGCTTCCCGAAAAGCGGGATGTAATTATGGCTCGCGCCTGGGAATACGGACACAACCGGATCGTAGGCGGCATTCACTATGCCAGCGACATCGAAGCAGGTCGGATTTCTGGGATGCTCATTGCCCAGACAATCATGACACATGACGATTACAAAGTAGAGTACGAAGCCGCCCGCGCAGAGCTCAGAGCCGCGCTCGGCCTTTGATCTGCCAATGTGGTCGAAAGAACCGCCCGGCTCGGCCGGCGGTTCTCCTGCTCCCCGATGCCAGCCCCAAACAAGGGGTGGCTAAGCCCCCGCGCGAGGAACAGGGCCAGCGTGGTCGGTGGCTGCGCGTATCCGCTGATCCAGCTCTGACAAGCCAAATGGTTTGACGAGGTAGTCGGTTGCGCCGCACGAGAGACCTCCGATCTGATCGGAAACCTGATCGTACGCCGTCAAAATGATGATTGGTACAGCATCTCGTCGGGTGCGCAGCCTCTGGAGAAGTGTCAATCCGCTTCCATCAGGCAGCCGCAGGTCGAGCAGGACGAGACTGTAGTGACCGATGTCAGCTGCTACCGTTGCATCTGCGAGTGTCAAGCACCACTCGACTGAATGACCCTTTGCGCAGACATGGTCGCGAACCGCGTCTCCAAGCAAGGCATTATCTTCGACCAACAAGACATTCATGAGGTTCGCCCTTTCGCATCGCCGCGGTGTGATGGAGCAAGCTGCAAAACATGCGAGCGCATTATGACCACCTGGACTGACCGCTACCTGAAAAGCAGCGCCGAAGGTGGCATGCCTTGGATGGGGCTGACAACACCTCAATCGATGCAGGGCTGACGATCGGCCGTGAACGATTGGGCGTAACGTCTACATCGCAACCTGAACCGTACGAAAACGTATGCTTTCCGAAACGTGGGAGTATATGGGCTCGACTAGAGTGAAGTCTTCCGCGGCTCTGCGAATTCGCCGCCCATCTTTCCTGCCGAGAGGAACCGAAGATGAGGACCATAGTCGCCGCCTCAATTTTGAATGTGATCGTGGCGATGGGCTTCATCATCGTGTCGATCCCGGCACGGGCGTCCATTCCGTGTGAACAGTTGTTACGGCAGGCGCGTGCCCTTCAAGCCTCTGAAAACCTTACTGATACTGACGCACACAGGGTCATTGCACTCATGGGTGACGCGGTCGAGGAGTGCAACGATGACGACGATGTTCGCGCAGACAGGCTGCTCGTCGAATCCATGTCGATTATGGGATCGGGAGAAAAGTCAACTCCATGAGGCGGGGCCGTCTCGCCGCTGAACCGCAGTTTAGGAGGGCGCCGACATTCAGGCCCCTGTCAGCTTCCCCCGATCGCTAGGTCCGCGAGGTTATTCTTCCGCGTCTTGCCGAAGTTCTTCACCGCAACCCTCAACAATCAAAGCACCGTTTGAATGTGGACGATAAGACTGACGGCAACCTGAAAGCACAAGCGTTCGACTGCGAGAGCAATAGCTGCCGTTTGCGGCTCCGCAGGTGCAAGGCCAACATGCCGCTTGAGAAGGTCGCCCGAAGCGGCCGCCCTCTGCGGCATCGTCAATCTGGCCTGTTTTCCCTCCGGCCTAAGTTCGCGTCAGAACTGGCGAGGTGTGTATTTCCTTTCCTGCAGCCCGAAAAGACATCAAGCTCTGGCTGGTAGACTTTGGTGGCGACGTCCATCAGCCCAAGGACGCTATGAAAAAAATTATCGTGCGAGTACTGGCCGTTGGCATTCTTTGCCAAGCAACCCATGTCGTAGCCGGCCGACGTCTGCAAATCCTGTGACAGCCAGACCAAAAAAGGCACATGTGTCTGTTGCGGCGGAGCGATGAAATACGGTGCACCGTGCAAGTAGAGGCCATTCTCCCCCAGAGACTCTCCGTGATCGGAGAGATAGACGACGGATGCGGCCAATTGGTCGGAACGTCGTTTCAGTTTGTCAATCACCGTGGAAACGACATGGTCGGTATAAAGTACCGTATTGTCGTAGGCATTTCGGATTTCTTCTGGCGAGCAGCTTCCGAAATCGTTCGCGCGGCAATCCGGTTGGAAACGGCGAAACTCATCGGGATATCGTGCGAAATAAGCGGGACCGTGGCTACCGAGCTGATGAAGGACAAGCACACTGTCGCCCTTGATCTGGTCCAGCCATCCATCGACCTTGTCCAGGAGGATCGCGTCTAGACATTCACCGTCCTTGCAAAAGCGCTTGTCTGCAGAATCTGGAAGGTACTCATAAGGAACCCGCTCGGTGACGTTGTAGCTGCCTGTATCGTTGTCCAGCCAGGAAACGTTCACTTTCGCATGACCGAGCACGTCAAGGAGGTTTTGCGTTTCCAAGCCTTTCCGATGAGTGTACTCGGTCCGAGGGTAGATCGAAAACAGACATGGCAGCGATACAGCGGTGGCGGTGCCGCAGCTGCTGGTATTCGAGAAGTAGACCACACCCTGGCTCGCCAACTCTGGATTCGTGTCTCGTTTGTATCCGCCGAGTGCAAAATCTTCCGCCCGCGCTGTTTCCCCAGCCACGATAATCGTCACGCGAGGCTTGCTCGTTTTGCTGCGGTTAACAAGGTGAGCGTCGGTACCCAGAGGTTGCGCGACCGCGTTTGCGTCGCGCCCTGATGAGACGGCGAACTTCACCGCGCTGGTGATGGGCGAGAACGGGTTGAGGGTATCCAATATGTCTTTGTGCGCGCGCCCTACACCAGCGAATGTTCGATAATCTCCGAGGCCCACCACCGCAAAAATCGCGACACACGCCAGAATGACGGCTGTGTTGCGAGCAAGCTTTTGGAGAAGGGGGCGATGCCGGACCCGAACCCAAAGGATGATGAGCGATGGTGCAACGCCGGTAAGCAACAGGTGCAGAGCAAATCTCGCGGTGATCAGGTGTCCCGCTTCTGCGCCAGTCGACACCATGGCGTTTCGGATCATTTCCTTATCCACGACCACGCCGAATTCATCGGTGAACCAGGATGCCGCTGAGGCGGCAACGACGAAGACGATCAGAAACGGCTTAGTTGCGTACTTCGCAGAAAGGGCGGTGACCACAGCCATGCTGGCCGCGGCGATGCCAAGGACGAAGAGGGCGAAGGCGAAGTGATCGGCCGAAAAATACCCAAAGGCCTTCGACCAGAAGGTCCTGTTGGTGGCGATCAGCAGATAGATCGTCGTCAGCAGACAGAGCATAACGCTTCCAATTTCAGGTCGGAAAACCTGCGCCCTACGCATGGATGTGGTCTCGCTCAACTCAATGTCTCCGCAACAGCCAACGCAGGAGGCCTCAGAATCTGAGACTTGCCTCCCACCAATGGCCACCGGATGACCTGCTTTTCTGACATCAGCCTGAAACCGGTGTTGCTAATCGGCATCACGTGACGGTTTCACACGACTTTCGAGGCCGAATGCCGCTTAACCCCGCCGAGGTCATGGCATACACCGATGAAAAGTGAGGGTTCGCCAAGTGGTCATGGCGACAGAAACCTGGCGCTCGCCTACAGGCGCTCGTCTTCCACGGACTTTTAGCTGCGCAGGAATCTTGGGGCTCAGCTCGCATTGAGAACTATCGATGAAACGCAGCATCGCAATCCCATGCTCTAAACCTGCGGGATCTTCGAAACACGGACGCTAGTTATCGAGACCAAATGTTCGCCACCTGTCGCGCCACGCTGCCAGGGGAGTTCAAAAGGTTTGAAACCCCCTTCTTGCCTCTGCTTTGGTGTGGTAGCCTGCAAGGGTTACGCAAAATTGCGTTCATTTGAAATAATCCGGGGGACGTTCAGGTAGGCGTCAGGTTTTTTCGACGCATATAGTGCACTGTAACGTGACGCCTTCGTGGTGACCGGTTTGGTCTCAGGCGTCATTGCGAACTGATTGGGGGACAATCATGGCCGATAGCCCGACGCGTTTGATTCTGCGCAAGGATCACAAGGACGAAGTGTTTGCGAACAGCCAAGGTCCGGTTGGAGACTTCGCGTTCAATGCGACCGTTGCAAACGCTTTCGACGACATGGTCAGCCGTTCGGTGCCGTACTACGAAGAGATGCAGCGAATGGTCTGCGAGCTGGCACAAGACTTTGCGCAGCCGAACACCAATCTCTACGACATAGGCTGTTCGACCGCCACAACGCTGCTCACGCTCGACGGCATGGTCGGTTCGGACGTGCAGTTCATCGGCATCGACAATGCGCCCGACATGCTGGACAAGGCAGCGCAGAAGATCGAAGAATCTGGAACCAACCGCTCGATCGACCTTCAGGTCGTCGACCTGCATCGCGGCTTGGCGATAGAGAACGCAAGCGTGGTGACGATGTTGCTGACGCTGCAGTTCGTTCGCCCGCTGTTTCGCGAACGCGTCATGAAGACGATCCACTCGGGACTGAACGACCATGGCTGTCTTCTGCTGATGGAGAAGCTGACCAGCGAGGACACGACATTCAACCGCCTCTTCATCCAGCACTACTACGATTTCAAGCGCCGCAACGGCTATTCGGAGATCGAGATATCCAAGAAACGCGAAGCGCTCGAAAATGTGCTGATCCCTTACCGGCTGGACGAGAACGTTCAGCTCCTCAAGGAGGTCGGCTTCCGCAGCGTCGAGGTGTTCTTCCGCTGGTACAATTTCTGCGGCATCGTCGCCATTAAGTAAGCCGGGGGCACATGAAAACGACAATGATAAAGATCGGAAACTTCTTCTTCCGTTTCCGCAACCAGGTGTTCCCGCTATTGATCGTGGCGCTGTTCCTGCTCGCCGCGCCGCCACTGGAAGTCATGGGAAGTGCTGCGACCGAGCGGGCCAAGGATCTTCTGGCGTTGCTGGTCATCATTTGCGGCCTGGCGCTGCGGGCAACCGTTATCGGATTTGCCTATATCAAGCGCGGCGGTCTCAACAAGCGGGTTTATGCCAAGGACCTCGTCACCGAGGGAATGTTCGGCGTCTGCCGCAACCCCCTCTATGTCGGGAACATGCTCGTCTACAGCGGGATATTCCTCCTCCACGGCAATCCGCTGGTCGCCGTGGTCGGCATCGCTCTCTTCGCCTTCATTTATCAGTGCATCGTCTACGCCGAGGAAGCGTTCCTGGAGGCGAAATTCACTGACGCATACACGGCCTACTGCCGCGATGTTCCGCGCTGGGGGCTGCGCCTAAGCCGGTTTGCCGAGTCCACACAGGGGATGACGTTCAACATCAGCCGTGTGATCGCAAAGGACTACTCGACCGTCGCATCAACCTGCATCGCAGTCCTTGCCACTGAAATCTATCGATTCGCCCCGATGGCTGATCAGATCGAGCACGTCCACTACCTGATCGTTCTGGGGCTTTTGATGGCATGCGTCGGCCTCGCCACCGCCGCCGTCAGTCACCTCAAGAAACGCGGTGCCTTTCGTGAACGGAACGCTCTCTACT